>CAKPGS010000001.1 GCA_934155165.1 uncultured Clostridia bacterium
TGGATTGTTTGACGTTAATTTATTTACATATTTATTTTTTATTTTCGGACGGACACCGCTGTTCGCCCCTACAGTGCCTCCCATTGTGATGGTTTTAGCATATTTGTTCATTTTACATTTCTCCTTCTTTTGTTTTTTTGCACAGCAGCCTATGCATTTGTTTTTATTCCAAATTATATATTAAATATTTTTTGTTGCAATAGTTAAAAAAAGTTTTAATATTATTATATTGTAAAATTATGAATATTTATATATGGTTCATATGGTCCATTTCCAGCCGAAAATTCGATGTAATCACAATTTGTAGGTATTACTTATTAATTTATTGCTGTACTATTATTTCACTTACATATAAGTTTCCTAACCTACGTGCATAAGTAGTAAAATATAATTTTGTCGTTCCTTCAGGTATCTGAAATTCTAGTGTAGCTCCTGGTTTAGCATTATTGCCAGTTGATGCTAACGAACTTCCTGAAGGTCCATTCTGTACAACACAGCAATTACGTGCTCCCTCAATTTTTATTTTCTTTCCAATAGCACTGCTATCCACATTTATCCAACCTTTATCAACTTTTTCTAAAATTTCAGCATCAGTATTCAAATCGCCATCATATGCATTTTTACCAACAGCATCATCTGTTGTACATTCAATGTCTTTTTTTAGTACATATTCTTTTTTCCCATCTTTATACGTATTTATTATATTTTTTATTCCAGAAGATGTAATAATCGGATACTCTAATACTGTACTTACCATATCTTTTGTTTCTATTTCTATTGGTTTTGATTTCGTTACACCTGCATATTTATCAACTGTCATTACATATACATTATATTTAGTAGCAACACTTAAATTGTTTATTTGGGTTGGTTTTACTGTATTCATAGCCTTTACTTCATTATTGGCAACTATAAAATATGCTACTATATCACTTTCACTATAACCATTTTTAAAATCAATATTTATATTTATTTCAGCATCTTCTCCATTTATTTCCCCAGCTGAAATCTCTATATTATTTATTACTTGGCTACTATAGTTCGAATCTGATATTTTTTCTCCATCTATACTTGCTAATTGAAATTTATTATTGATTTCAAATTCATATTTGTAATCTTTTAATTTAGTTAGAATTGATGTTGCATCTCCTATATTTACATCTGCTAAACTTCCAACTTCAACTTTTTTCTTCTTTACATACTCTATTTCATTATCATTGTCTAATTCATTTGCCAATTCTTGTAACGTTGGCATTCTTCGCTTTGTTACGTATGTATTCATTTGTACATTTGTAATTTTTAGACTTAATTTTTCTGTTGCATCTTCCTTGTTTGTTTCCTCACTTGCTGTTTCGGCTTTTTTAATTATTCCTCTTTCTCCCATTACCATATGTAAAGTTACACCGGCTAAGATTAGCAATACAATTATGGTTATTATTAGAGCAATTAAGGTAATGGCAGAATTAGATTTTGAAGGTTGGACGTTTGACGTCATTTTATTCATTTTTTAATCTCCTTTTCTTTTGTTTTTATTTTTAATTATATCTAATAAACAATTAAATTATATTAACATATTTTCCTTTTCAACTTTTTTATTTAACTTCCCTATAAACATACCATATAATTTCATAAAAAGCAATTTTATTTCTTACTTTTTCGAACTTATATGGTATATTTTATGTTATCTTTTAAATTTTATACAAATTCTTTCCATACTAAATTTGCTAAATCTATTCCTTTTTTAGTTAATTTTATATAGTTTAAATCTACTTCTAAAAGTTCTTCATTTACTAATTTCTCTATTTCATTTTTGTATATGTATAAAGGATTTTCTATAAATTTATTTTTAAACTTTTGTATGTTTACTCCTTCAATTTTTCTTAAGCCTAACATCATGTATTCTTTTTGTCCATCTTCTTTATTTTGATCTTCTTCTAGTTTTATGTATTTTTTATAATCTTCAACGTATTCGTTAAAATTAGTAGTATTTGAATCTCTTTTTTTATTAAGATATGAATGTGCTGCAAGACCAAATCCTAAGTATTCTTTTTGTTCCCAACAGTCTGAATTGTGTTTTGATTCATAGCCTTTTTTAGCATAGTTTGATATTTCATAATGAATATATCCGCTTCTTTCTAATTTGTTTTTTACAAGCCAATACATTTTTCTTTCGAAATCATCTTCTGGAAGTACATATTTTCCTGCCATTACATCGTTATACATTATAGTTTCTTCTTCTAAAATTAATGAATAAATAGATATATGGTTTGGATTTAAGTTTATTATTTTATCTACCGAATCTTCTAAATCTTTAATTGTTTGGTTTGGCAGTGCTAGCATTAAATCTACATTTATATTTTTAAAGCCAACTTCTTGCGCTAGTTTATAGGCTTCTAAAAATTGTTCATATGTATGAATTCTTCCTATAGTTTTTAAAATTTTATTGCTAGTAGATTGCAAACCAATACTTATTCTATTAATTCCTACTTTTATATAATCCTCTAGTTTTTCTTTATTTACCGTTCCTGGGTTTACTTCTATTGTAATTTCTGCATTTTTGTTTATTTCATAATTCTCCTTTATAGTGTTTATAATTTCTACAATGCTTTTGCTATTAATATAAGAAGGTGTCCCTCCACCTATATAAATAGTATTTACTATATACTGGCTATTTTTATTTTCTATTATTTCTTTTTTTAATGCTTGTATATATTCGTTTTCTCTTTGGTTTATATTTTCAAATGAAATAAAATCACAATAGCTACATTTTTTTGCACAAAAAGGTATATGAATATATATTCCTATTTCTTTCATTTATTTCCCCTTAATTCATTTGCTATTTCTTGAATCTTTTTCAATCTATGGTTTACCCCAGACTTTCCAATAGGCTCTTTTAATAATTTTCCAAGTTCTACTAAACTTATGTCTGGATTTTCCATTCTTAAATTCGCAATTTCTTTTAGACTATCTGAAAGTTTATCTTCGGCCTTTGATTTATAAATAAATTTAATATCTTCTATTTGTCTAACTGCTGCATTAACTGTTTTATTTAAATTTGCTGTTTCACAATTTACTTTTCTATTTACATTATTTCTAATATCTCTTATTACACGTATTTCCTCAAAATTTATTACTGCTTTTGAAGCACCAATTAGAGCTAGGAATTTTGATATTTCTTCTCCATCTTTGCTATATAATGAATAACTTGATTTTCTTTCTAATTCTTTAAAAGTAATTTCAAACCCTTGCATAATATTTTTTAAAATATTTGCATATTCTTTGTTTTCTAATGAAATTTCTATATGATATTTTTTGTTAGGGTCATTTATTGAACCTGAACCCAAAAAGCTTCCACGTATAAAGGCTTTTTTTAGGTTTTCTTTTTCTATATTACCTAATAAATTTATATATTCTGTTATATTTTCTATATTAAATTTAATTATAAATAAATTTCCTTTTACACATATATCGTAATCTATATTTAAGTTATTAAGTAATTTGTTTAGTCTGTTAATGTTGTATTCGTTTTCTGTTGAATATTCTATTTTATTCTTTTTTATAGCTATATTAGAAGAAATTAAGTAACCTAAAAATTCATATTTTACCTCTTCTTTATTTTTCAAATTATTTGTTTTGCTTAATTCTTCTTTAATTTCAGATGAAAAAGACATTTTTATTCCTTTCTTGCAATTACAATTCTATAATTGCCACCTAAATCTTTTACTGTTTCTATATCTTTGTATTTTCCTATATCTTGTAATAGTTGTGTTACACTATTTTGTTGATTATATCCTATTTCAAGCAATAAATAACCATTTTCGTTTAAATATTTAAATGCATTATTAGCGATTGTTTTATAAAATTTTAATCCATCTATTCCACCATCTAAGGCTAAATGTGGCTCATTTTGTACTTCTATTTCTAGTTTATTTATTGTTTCTGTTTCTATATATGGTGGATTTGAAACTATTATATCAAACTTTTCTTCTATATTGTTAAACATATCTGAATTTATAAATTTTATTTTATTTTCTACATTATTATTTATAGCATTTTTATTTGCAACATTTAAAGCATTATTTGATATATCAACCGCTATTATTTGAGTATTATTTATCTTTTTTGCTAATGATATTGCTATGCATCCGCTTCCTGTGCACATATCTAATATCTTATTTTTCTGTGTTTTTTCTGCTATTTCGATTGTCTTTTCAACTAAAATTTCTGTATCTGGTTGAGGTATTAAAACATTTTCATCAACATAGAAGTCTAATCCCATAAATTCTTGCTTGTTTGTTATATATTGAAGTGGCTTTCCTTTTATTAATTCTTTTATGCAATTTTCATATTTTATTTTATCCTCTTGTTTTATTTCTTCTTCACTATGTATTAATAAGTATTCTTTTTTTACATTTAAAATATTTGCAAGTAATATTTTTGCTTTTAATGTGCTATTTTCTATATTATTTTGTTTTAAATTATTTATTTCTTTTTTTAATATTTCTTCTATGTTCATTTTTACTCCTTATAAAATTTTTTTTATATTACTAAAATAAGGACCAATTTTTTGGTCCTTTTAATTTTATAAAAAAAGAGTAAATCTGTAAGCCGGGTTCTGTCTAGGACAGTCATTTATCTATTACATATGTTACCATATGTCTCAAAGCCACCAATTTAGAGGACGACGAGCAGTCTTAACCCTCTGTTTAGGTGTTGCTCCAGATGGGGTTTACATTGACCCTGTATGTCACCATACAAGCGGTAAGCTCTTACCTCACCTTTTCACCCTTACCTATAAAATAGGCGGTTATTTTCTGTTGCACTTTCCTTAAGGTCACCCTTACTGGACGTTATCCAGCATCATTGCTCTATGGAGCCCGGACTTTCCTCGTACGCTGCCTTGCGGCCTTGCTATACGCGACCATCCAATTTACTCTTTTTCTATTTTACATAAATTTATGTTATTTGTCAATTATAATAAGTGATAAAAAAACAGAAATCACATATCTCTTATATGTGATTTCTATTTTAGTTGTAGAGGCAGACGCCTCTGTCTGCCCATGTGGCAAAGCCACTTTTTAGTAAACATGTTTAAAATATTATTATTTAATGATGTGAGTCCATCTCCTACAGCTACTTGCATCTTTGATTCCGCCACCACACTCAGTATTACATGTTTTACAGCTTTTACCAATTAATTTTATTAATTCATTGGTTTTTTCTTGTATTTTGTATTCTGGGTTCTGCTGTAACTGTGACTTATAATAAGAAACAATGTCTTCATATGTTTCTGTGGTATACACCTTAATGTTATATCTAATATCTCTATACCTCAAACAACTTGTTGTATCCATAACTTGATGTCCTTTTTCATCATAATGTACACCATCTGAATCTAGAAAATAAGTACCCATTTTCTTTGGATTTTCATAGTCTGATATTAAGAAATTATTTTCTACTACATCATACGTTATAATATAGCGAAATTTATCATATCCCCTTTCTTCTTCACTTGTAATCCAAGGAACTCTCTCTTTTAAGTTACCGGATCTTAACTGTTCTTTCATATTTTCATATTCTTCTTCTGTTACATGGCAAACCATTATTGGAATTGCTTTCCGATAACATTCATCCACGAAATCATACAAAGACATATTTAATTCTTTGTCCTCTTCTTCATACATAGCAATTATTTTACTCATATTTTTTCCTCCTTCAATATTAATTGAGATGTTTATAGTTTCTTTATGTTTACTCCATATGGAGGTATTAAAATTTAATAGCTATTCAGCTAAATTATTTGAATTATATCACGTTTTTCTCAGAAATCAACATTAATATAGCTATTTTCTTAAATTCTATCTATATAATTCATTTTTGAATTATAAATATGTACAATATAAATAATATTTCTTTCTTCATAAATTGAGTATAAAATAATATAATTTTCAACTGCGATTTTTCTATATGTTAAATTGGAATATTTTCTTATAATTGGATATATTTTAGGATTGAATTTTAAATTTTGAACAACATCTTCAATTCTTAACATTAATTTTTTAGATGTTTCTTTTTGATATAAATTATTTGAAATATAATAAAAAATATTATTGAGTTCTTGTTTTGCATCTTTAGTAAATACAATTTTATATGAATTTTTATTTATACTCATATTTTTCTCTCATTTCTTTAAATACTAAATCTGCATCCTCAATATCTCCATTTTTTATTTGTTCTTCTGCTTTTTTTAGTTTTTGTATCAATCTTTCTTCTTTTTTGTATTTTTTAGAAATTATTTTTTTTATATCTTGAATATAAATTTCTTTTTGCATGAAATCACTTCCTAATATTAATTTATTTTAGGACACGGAGCACCGTGCCCCTACACATTAATTAAAGTTAAAATTTTTATTTTAATGATTTTTTTATTTCGTTTATTATTTTATTTTTTATTTCTTCTGGCTCTCCACTTATTTTGCAACCTGCTGCTCTTTGGTGTCCTCCACCACCAAACATTAAACATACATCATCTACATTTAAGTAGTTGTTTGATCTTAATGATACTTTATATGCTCCGTCTTCTGCTTGGTGTAAAAATATAGATACTTCTACTCCTTCTATATCTCTACCTAGGTTTACTATTCCTTCGTGGTCTCCTTCTTCTGCTCCTACTTTTTGTTCATCTTCTGTTGTAATATATGTAAATGCAATTTTTCCTTCTTCTAAAAATTGCATTCTATCCATTGCAAATTTTCTAAGTTCAAAGTTTGCTTTAGATTTTATTTGCATTGCTTGTTTATATATGTTTGATACGTTTACACCACATCTTAATAATTCTGCTGCAAATTCAAAAGTAACCTCAGATACACCTTCATATTTAAATCCACCTGTATCTGTAATTATTCCTGTAAGTAAGCATGTTCCTATGTCTTTTGTTATTTTTACTCCCAAATATTCAAATATTATTATTAAAATTTGGCAACAAGCTGGAGAAGTATGATCTACATAGTTTATATCTGCAAACATTGGATTCATATTATGATGATCTATTGAAATTGTTGTTTGTGCATCTTCAAAATATTTAGCACAATTACTAACTCTTTTTTGGTCTCCACAGTCTAATGTTATTGTTAAATCATAGCTCTCTATATCTGTTTCCTTTTTTATTTCATCTGCACTAGGTAGAAAATTAAAGGTTCTTGAAAATTCTGGTATTATAACATCCGGATTTTTTCCTAATTGTTTTAATGCTAAATTCATTGCTGTTGCACTACCAATTGCATCTCCATCTGGGCTTTCATGTACTAATATTGCTATTGTTCCTGCCTTTTGAATCGCATCTTTTATATCATCTAATGTCATATTCTATTCTTCTCCTTCACTTTCTGGTTTTACATCTTTCATTATGTCTTTTAAAATTGAATCTATTTTTGCCCCATATTCCATAGAGTCATCTAATTCAAATATAATTTCTGGTGTATTTCTTAAATTTATAGATTTTGCTACTTCTGAACGTACAAAACCGGAAGATTGTTTTAAGCCTCTTAACGTTGCTTTTGTATTTTTCGCATTTAATATGCTTACATATACTTTAGCAAATTTTAAATCTGTTGTTACTTTAACCTTTGTAACAGATATAAGACCTGTAACGTCTGGATTTTTAATTTTATTAGAAATAATGTTACTTATTTCTTTTTTCATTTCTTCTTCTACACGGTTAAATCTATTATTATTTTTTTGCATAATATCACCTCGTTTTTTTAATTAGGACGCAATTTTTTGCGTCCCTATATTTTATCTTTTTATTTCTTCCATTACATATACTTCTATTATGTCTCCTTCTTTTATGTCGTTGTAATTTGCAATTTGAAGACCACATTCATAACCTTTTGCAACTTCTTTAACATCATCTTTGAATCTCTTAAGTGAAGCAAGTTCACCTTGATGAATTACAACATCTTCTCTTATTACTCTTACTCCTGCATTTCTTTCTACTTTTCCTGTTAATACATAACCACCGGCAATTGTTCCTACTCCAGAAACTTTGAATGTTTGTCTTACTTCTACTGTTCCTATAACTTTTTCTTCAAATTCTGGGTCCCACATACCTTTCATAGCTGCTTCTACATCTTCTATTGCTTGGTAAATTACTGAGTATTGTTTTATTTCAACTTCTTCTCTATCTGCCATTTCTTTAGCACTTGCAACTGGTCTAACATTAAATGCTATTATTATTGCATTTGAAACTTTTGCAAGTGTAACATCAGATTCTGTAACAGCTCCTGCTGCTGCATGTATAACTTTTACTTGTACTTTTTCATCTGATAATTTTTCTAGAGATTGTTTAACTGCTTCAACAGATCCTTGAACATCTGCTTTTACTATTAAGTTTAATTGTTTTAAATCTCCTTTTTCAATTTGACTGAATAAGTCATCTAAAGTTACTTTACTTACTTGATTTATAGATTTTTCTCTTGCTTGGCGTTTTCTTCTTTCTATTAAGTGTTTAGCCATTTTTTCATCTTTTACTTCGTAGAAAGTATCTCCTGCTGTTGGTACTTCTGTAAGTCCCATAATTTCTACTGGCATTGATGGTGTTGCAAATTTAACACGTTGTCCTTTATCATTTTTCATAGCTCTTATTCTACCTATTGAAGAACCAACAACTATTGTATCTCCAACATCTAGTTTTCCTCTTTGAACTAACATTGTAGCAATAGGACCTTTTGTTTTATCAAGCCTTGCTTCTATAACAGCACCTTTTGCTTGTTTTGTAGGATTTGCTTTTAAGTCTTTCATATCTGCAACAAGTAAAACCATTTCTAGTAATTGGTCAATGTTTGTTCCATTCTTAGCTGAGATTGGTACATAAATTGTATCTCCTCCCCATTCTTCTGGAACTAAATCGTATTTCATTAATTCTTCTTTTATTCTTTCAACATTAGCACCTGGTAAATCCATTTTGTTTACTGCAACTATAATTGGAATTCCTGCTGATTTTGCATGGTTAACAGCTTCAACTGTTTGTGGCATTATACCATCATTTGCTGCAACAACTAGAATTGCAATATCTGTTATTTGTGCACCTCTAGCACGCATTGCTGTAAAAGCTTCGTGTCCTGGTGTATCTAAGAATGTTATATCTCTACCATTTAATTTAACTTGGTATGCACCTATTGCTTGTGTAATTCCACCTGCTTCGCCCTCTATAACATTTGTTTTTCTTATTGCATCTAGTAATGATGTTTTACCATGATCAACGTGTCCCATAACAACAATTACTGGTGGACGTGGCATTAATTCATTTTCTAAATCTTCAGATTCATCAAACAATACATCTTCTTCTTTAATTTCTTCCTTAAGTTTTGCTGTTACACCAAATTCTTGTGCTATTAAATATGCTGTATCAAAGTCTACATCATTGTTTATTGTTGCCATAACTCCAAGTGAGAATAATTTTTTAATAACTTCTGCACTTGTTTTCTTAAGTTCAGCTGCTAAATCCTTTACAGAAATTGTTTCAGGAATTGTTATTTCTGTAAGTTTAAATATTTTTTGCTTTGATTCGCCTTTGGCTGCTTTAGAATTTTTCTTTTTATTACGTTTTCCTCTAACTGTTGTTAAATCATAGTAATCTAGCATTCCACCTTCTTGGTCTGTAAACATATTAGATAAACTACTTTCTTGTTTTAGGCTTTTTAATTTTCCTTCATTAAATCCTAAATCGTTGTTTCCTCTTTTATTTTTATTTTTCTTGCTCTTTTTGTCATCATATTTATTTGCATTTTTTTGTTTATCTGCATTTCTGTTATATTCTCTAACACTTTCTTTTTCAACAACATCAGAAGACATTATGTTTTTAATATTCTTTTCTATTCCTTTTTCATCTAATGGTCTATTTCCTCTGTTAAAATTATTTCCTGTTCTGTTGTTTCTATAACCATTATTGTTTCCATTATTGTTTCTATTATAATTATTATTTTTATTATAGTTGTTATTATGTTCATTATTTCTATTATAATTATTGTTTCTGTTGTTATTATAGTTGTTTCTTGGTTGATATTGTGTTTTGTCTTGTTTAAAGTTTTCCTGTTTTTTTACATTTTCATTTTTTTCTACTTTTTCTGTTTTCTCAACTGGTTTAGTTTCTTTTACTTCTTGCATTTTCTCCTCTACTTTGCTTTTTTCAACTTTCTCTTTTTTAGGTTCTTCTTTTTTCTTTTTATTTAGTCCAAATAATTCATCAACTGTCATAGGTTTGTTTGGCTTATTTCTATATACTATATTAAAATCTTTTTTTCTATCTCTTTCTACAAAACCTATTTTAGCTTTGTTTTCTTCTTGTTTTTTTACTTGTTTTTCTTTTTTATTATCTTCATCATTTATTATTACTTCTCTTCTAATAATAACTGGACTACTATTATTTTTCTCTTTTTTTGTTTCTTTCTTTTTATTTTCTTCTTTTTTGTTTATATCTTTTTTTCCTGCTAAAGCTCCCTTTATTTTGTTTGCTTCTTCTTCTGTTACACCGCTCAAATGGCTTTTTACTTGTATGTTTAGTTCATTTGCCTTTGCTATAACATCTTTACTGGCTAAGTTTAACTCTTTTGCTATTTCATGTATTTTTATCTTACCCAATAACTTCACCCCCATCAATTATTTTTTTTATTTCTTTTGCCATATTCTCATCTAATATCCCCAGTATAGCTTTATTTTTCTTTCCTATACTTTTACTTAAGTTTTCTATTTCTCCAAATATACAAATTGGAACACTGTATTTTTCAGAATAAAACTTAAAATTTTTAATCGTTTTCTCAGAAGCTTCTTTCGAAACTATTACAAGTTTTACTCTTTCTTTTTCTAAAGCTTCTTTTGTACTATCTGCACCATATACTATTTTTCTTGCCCTTGCCGATAGTCCAATTAAACCTAATGCTTTATTCAATAATTACACCTCTTAACTTATCATAAAATTCTTTGTAAATTTTTGTTTTTAAAGCTCTTTCTAAACTATTTGCTTTAATAGCCTTTTCTAAACAATTAATGTCTTTGCAAATGTATGCTCCTCTGCCCTCAAGTTTTCCATTAATATCTATATTTAGTTCTCTATTTTTGTTACATACAATTCGCATTAATTCTTTTTTGTCTTTTTTTTCTCTGCAACTAACGCACATTCTTTGTGGTATATTTTTCATTGCAAATTTCCTTTCTTTATTATATGTACAAGTCTCTCTATATTATGTTTTTATTCTTCAATTTCAGTATTTCCTGTTATTTCCTCGTTATTATCTTCATTTTCTTCTTGAGCTTTTGCTAACATTTCTCTAAATTGTGTTTCAGATTTTATATCTATTTTCCAATTTGTTAGTTTTGCAGCAAGTCTAACATTTTGTCCGGATTTTCCTATTGCTAATGATAATTGGTCATCTGGAACTATTACTTGTGCAAATTTTTCCTCATCGTTTATATCTACTGCCATTACTTTTGCTGGTAATAAAGCTGCTGAAATATAAATTGATGGATCTTCGTTCCATTCTATAACATCTATTTTTTCACCATTTAATTCATTTATAACATTTTGAATTCTTACACCTTTTTGTCCTACACAAGAACCTACTGGATCTATATTTTCATTTTGTGAATAAACCGCTACTTTACTTCTATATCCTGGGTCTCTAGAAACACTCTTTATTTCTATTAATCCTTCATAAATTTCTGGTATTTCAAATTCTAATAATTTCTTGACAAAATCTGGTGTAGCTCTAGACACCATAACTTGAGGTATTCCTTTTGCTCCTTTTTCTACATCTGTTACATATGCTCTTATTTTATCATTTACTTTATAAGTTTCTGTTGGTATTTGTTCTTTTGCAAGCATTATTCCTTCAAGTTTTCCTAAATCCATTACAACAATTCCTCTGTCTGCTTTTTGAACTAATCCTGTAACAATTTCTCCTTTTCTATCGTTATATTCTGTATATATTATTTCTCTTTCAGCTTCTCTTATTTTTTGTACTATTACTTGTTTTGCTGTTTGTGCTGCTATTCTTCCGAAGTTTTTTGGAACAAGTTCTATATCTACACTGTCTCCTATATCTAAGGTTTTGTTAATTTTTCTTGCATCTTCTAAACTAATTTGTGTATCTGCATCTTCGACAGTTTCAACTATCTCTTTCACAGAATAAATATGTGCAGCTCCTGTTACATCATCCATAATAACTTTTACATTTTCTTTAGCATCAAAATTTCTTTTATATGCTGTAAGTAATGCTGTTTCAATAGATTCAATTAAATAAGATTTTTTTATTCCTTTCTCCTTTTCTAATTCTTCTAATGCTATAACTAATTCTTTATTGTCAATAGCTTCTTTCATTTTTTTATTCCTCCTTTTAAATTATTCCCAGTTATAAACTGTTTTTATAAGTGATATACCTTTTCGTGGTATTTCAATTGTTTCATTATTATATTTTAATGCAATATTCTCGCTATCGAAACTTTCTAAAATTCCTTGCATTTGTTTGTTTCCGTTTATTGGTTTAAATAAACTAACTTCTATTTCTTCTCCTATATATTGTTTTAAATGCTTATCTTTTCTTAGAACTCTTTCAATTCCTGGTGAAGAAACTTCAAGAAAATACATATCTTTTATATAGTCAGCTTCATCTAGCAATCCTGTAATTGCATTGTTTACTTTTTCGCAATCGTTTAAATCTATTCCATCTGCTTTATCTATGAAAATTCTTAAAAAGTAATTTTTTGCTTCTTTAGCATACTCAACATCATATAAAGTATACCCTAAATCATTAATTGTTTTCTCTAACAGGTTTTCAACTTTTTCTTCAATGCTTGCCAAAAACACTCCTCCTTTATATAATATAAAGAGTGGAATTTCTTCCACTCTTTCGCTCATATTTATATTGCTTTGCTTATTATATACCTAAACTAACACAAATGCAAGGATTTTTATATATTTTCTTTTTTATTTTCTATTATTGAAAAACATATTATAAAATATAAAGTCCTCTGTATCCTTTTCTTCTGACTTTTTATTATTCTGCTGATAATAATCTGTATTCGAATTATCTGAAGCCTTCCATAAAGCTATACCAAATATAATTGTTACTATTGGAAATATAAACATATATGGCATCCCATTAAAACCAGCAAATATACAAAATATTAAAAATATTATATAAAGTATAATTCCCATAAAAACATCTTCCTTTATCTCTTATTAGTTGTAATTTAAATAAAAATTATATATTACTATATTTTTATTTGCAATAGTTATTTTGTTTTCTTTATTACTTTTAATCTTGAAAATTCTTCTCTTTCTCTTTCTTCTAGAATGCTTTCTATTGTTTTTATTTGTTGTTTTTCTTCTGGTATTATTATATCTTTTAAAGCATTAGACCTTTTCTTTACTTTTTCTATTGCTTTATTTATTCTTAATATTGTATTTTCTATTTCTGCAAGCTCTATTATTTCTGTTTTTATTTTTGTAAATATTTCTATTGCTTCATCTAGTTGTATATTTGTATTATATAGTCCAATCATTGTTTTTTGTTTTTGTTTCTCATATATTATAGATGGTATTTCTACTCCCATTACTGTTTTATATTTTATATCAATTTTCTGTTTAAAATCAATTTCTTCAGAGATATCTTTTAATTCTTCCAAACCTATATCTATGCTGGCAATTTTTATTTTGTTTATTCCTTCATTAAATAATTTTTCTAAATTTTCTCTTTTTTCTTGTAAGTTCTTTTTATGCTTTTCTTTTTCCATTTCTAAAATTATTTTTTTCTTTTCTAATAATTCTTGCCCTTGTGATGATAGTTTTAGTTTTCCCTTTATTTTCATTAAATTATTTTTTGTTGGCAATGTTGATGTGTCCATATATACAAACCTCTTTAATTTTTAAAACTTATTTTGTCCCATTCTTCTTTTGGCAATATTTTTAATATCTCCCATCCCAAATCAAGTGTTTCGTTTATTGTTCTATTTTCATATTGTTCTTGATTTAAAAATTTTTCTTCAAATTGTTTACCAAACTCTAAATATTTCTTATCTATATCTGATAAATCCGCTTCTCCCAATACCTTTGATAATGCCCTTACTTCTTGAACTTTAGAATATGATGAAAACAACTGGTCAGCAAGCTCTCTATGGTCTTTTCTTGTGTATTCCTCTCCAATCCCATCTTTCATAAGTCTTGATAAAGAATCTAAAATATTTATTGGTGGATTTATTCCTTTTTTATATAAATCTCTTGAAAGAACTATTTGTCCTTCTGTAATGTAACCTGTCATATCTGGAATTGGATGAGAAATATCATCATTTGGCATTGTTAAAATTGGTATTTGTGTAATTGACCCTTTTCTGCCTTTTATCATTCCAGCTCTTTCATATATAGATGCCAAATCACTATATAAGTAACCTGGGTATCCCTTTCTACTAGGAATTTCCCCTTTTAAAGTAGAAACCTCTCTTAAAGATTCTGCATATGCTGTCATATCTGTTAAAACAACTAACACTTGCATATCTAAGTCAAAAGCTAAATATTCTGCACAAGTTAATGCAACTTTCGGTGTTAGTATTCTTTCAACAGATGGGTCATTTGATAAGTTTTGGAAGGTAACAACTTTAGAAAGAATTCCACTTTCTTTAAAACTTTTTCTAAAGAATTCTGCTGTTTCATATTCTGCTCCCATAAGACCAAATACTACGGCAAAATTTTCATCATCTTTTATATTAGCTTGTCTTATTATTCTTTCTGTTAGATTATTGTGATTTATACCACTTCCAGAAAATATTGGTAATTTTTGTCCACGTATTAATGTCATTAAACAATCTATAGCAGAAATTCCAGTTTCTATAAAATTTCTTGGATATTTTCTTGCTATTGGATTTATCGGTTTTCCTGAAATATTTCTCTTTATATCTGAAGATATTTCTCCTAAACCATCGATTGGTCTTCCACTACCATTAAATACTCTTCCAAGCATTTCTTTAGATAATTTAATTTGTAGTGGTTTTCCCTCTAATTCAACCTTTATTCCTTTTAAGTTCATTTCATTAGTACCTTGGTAAACTTGAATTACTGTTACTTCTTCATTTAGCATTATTACATTACCAATTCTAACTTCTCCATTGTCTAAAACAAGTTTTACTTGTTCATCAAAAGATACATCTTTAGGTGTTTTTAAATATACTAATGGTCCATTTATTTCTTCTAACCCTATATACTGTACTTTCAATTAATTTACCTCGTCTTTCAAATATGATTTTCATATGTTTTTTCTAATTGTTTTAATCTATCTTTCACACTTTTATTAAACTCATTAAATTTCGTAATTTCGTCATTTTTTATTGTGAATTTTAATTTTACATATTCCTCAAAAATGCCTAATTCTTTTACTTTTGAAATTGGTATTCCTTTTTGTATTAATTTTAATGAGTTTTTATATATAATTAAAATAGAATTCATCATTTCAAATTGTTTTTCTAACGGTACAGAGGTATCTGTATCGTTAAATGCACTTTGCTGCAAAAAACCAACTCTAATTGCTTTTGCAACTTCTAATACAAGTTTTTTTGTATCTGATAGTACATCTTGCCCAACTACTTTCGCTATTTCTAGTAACTCGTTTTCTTCTTCTAATAAACTTATTATTTCTTGTCTAACTTCCATAAAGTCTGCATTTACGTTTGTTTCAAACCACTCTTGTAGGTTATCTATATATTCACTGTAGCTTATATTCCAATCTACAGCAGGATAATGTCTTGAATATGCCAGTTCTCTACTTAATCCCCAAAATACATGTACAAATCTTCTTGTGTTTTGCGTAACTGGTTCTGAAAAGTCTGATCCCTGTGGTGATACAGCTCCTATTATTGTAACTGATCCAACATTTTGGTTATTACTTTCAACTAAACCTGCTCTTCCATAAAATTCAGATAGTCTTGATGGCAAATAAGATGGAAATCCTTCTTCAGCAGGCATTTCTTCTAGTCTACCAGAAATTTCTCTTAAGGCTTCTGCCCATCTTGATGTTGAATCTGCCATAATTGCAACATCATATCCCATATCTCTATAATATTCTGCTATTGTAAGCCCTGTATATATTGAGGCCTCTCTAGCTGCAACAGGCATATTAGATGTATTTGCAATTAGAACTGTTCTTTCCATTAAAGGTCTTCCTGTACGTGGGTCAATTAGTTTGGGAAATTCTTCTAAAACATCTGTCATTTCATTTCCTCTTTCTCCACATCCAATATACACAATAATATCTGCATTACTCCATTTTGCAAGTTGATGTTGTAACATTGTTTTTCCTGTTCCAAATCCTCCAGGAATCATAGCTGTTCCACCTTTTGATATAGGAAATACAGAATCTATAACTCTTTGTCCTGTTGTTAATAATTGATTAACTGGTAGTCTTTTTTTGTATGGTCTTCCTTTTCTTACTGGCCATTTTTGATACATACAAATTTCTTTTATGATACCATCTTCTGTTTCAACTTTTGCTATTATATCTTTTACTGTATATTCTCCTTCTGGCATAATTTCTATAATTTTTCCTTTAATATTATTTGGTATCATTATTTTATTTGTAATACTTTTTGTTTCTTCAACATTTCCAATTATAGAGCAAGATTCAACTTCATTTCCTACTTTTATAGTTGGTATAAACTTCCACTTTTTCTCAAAGCTTATACTTGGTATGTTTTCTCCACTATTAATAAAATCGCCTGATATACTTCTTAAGCTTTCAAGTGGTCTTTGTATTCCATCAAATATATTTCCTATAATACCTGGCCCAAGAGTAAGAGATAATTGGTTTCCTGTAGTTTCAACTGGTTCATATATTTTAAGTCCTGTTGTGTCTTCATATACTTGTATTGTTGCAATATCATTCTCCAGTTTTATAACTTCTCCTAAAATTCTTTTTTCTCCAACATAAACCATATCGTGCATGGCAAAGTCAGCAGTTCCTTTAGCCTTAACAACAGGTCCATTTATAGAAACTATTTTCTTTTCGTTCAAGATTTTCATCTCCATTTTTCTTTATTTTATATTTTCTCGTTTAAATATTCCAATAATGTGTTATTTATATATACATTGTTTTTTTCACTAATTAAAATAAATCCACCAATATAGACTTCATTTATTATTTTTATTTCTATATTTGGTACTATTTCCTTTATTTTATTTTCAAATTTATTATAATCTTTCTGAGTTAATTCTAAGGTGTCTTCATTTGCAGGATTTGCATCTTTTAAAGATTTAAGAAAAAATTTCTCATAATCGCTTGTATCTGTGAATGCTTTTACATATTCTATCATATCATCAAAAATTCTTTTCTTTAAAGTTTCCTGTTCTTTTAACACATCTTTCTTTAATTCCATATCAATTTCAAATTTTTTTGAATTATATTCTTTTTCTACTTTGTCTAATTTATTTTTTAGTTTTATTTCTGCATTTTCTTTATATTTACTAATTTCATCTGAAATATTTTCTTCTATTTTTTTGTTTAATTCGTTATTTATATTTTTTGCATCTTGCTTTGCATTTTTTTCGCAGTTATTTTTGAATTTTGTTAATTTTTCTTCATAATTGCTCATATTAATTTTCTCCATTCTTAAGGAATGTTTACAATAAGAGGTAGCTTAGAATTATTACGAATTTGCTCTATTTTTTCTTTGCATAATTCATATATTTTCTTTGTTACAACTACAATTCCTATTTTGTTTTCTTTTATTATTGTTTCTAGGTAATTATTTATTTCTTCTCTATTATTAATAACAATTGTATTTATACCTGAAAATCTAAGTCCTATAGCTGTTTCTAGATTATCACTTATACATATTACTTCCATTGCTTACATTCCTTTTATATTTGGTTTAATATCATTATTGATATAATTAATCCATAAATTGCTATACCTTCAGCAAGACCTGCAAAAATTATTGTTTTACCTAATAAACTAGGATTTTCGCTAATTGCTCCAACTGCACTAGAAGCAACCATTGCAACTGCTATACCTGAACCAATACATGCAAGTCCTGTAGCTAAAGCTGCTGCGATTAATCCTACTCCCTTATTATTTGAACTTTGCTCTGCTACTACTTCGTTTGTATTTGCATTTTCATCTGCTGCATATACATTTACAGCAAATAAACTTACTAATAAAATTCCTATTAAAACAATTATATTTATTATTTTTTTCATCTTTCTCTCTCCTTAATTTTATTCTTCGTTTAATAATTTTTTTATAGGTTTGTATGGTCTTCCATCTCCACTATAAAATCTACTAAATAATTCATAATATTCTAGTCTTAATACTTGTATTGCAACTATTAGTCCTTCTAGAACAATTACTATTGCATTTCCTATAATTGCTATTGCTATATTACCTGCTCCAGATATCATGTTTGCAAGAATATATACTGCCATACATAGTCCAACATGATTTATAGCAAATGCTGCAAGTCTTACAAAAGAAATTGTATTACTTACAAATGAAAGTAAAGTTTCAATTAGTTCAAATATTTGCTCTGCAACTCCACTTTCTGTTTCTTCCTTTTTCTTTGTAATTAGCTGTTCTAGCTTATCTTTAAATAATATAATTGCAAGTTCTATTATGCATATAGCAATTATTATATTTATAGAAACTATCATTTTTCCTACAACAAAGTAGTATGCTATACTTCCTATTACTGTTGCATAAAATAAAAGTCCTGCAATTCCATTTTCGCTTAATACTGCTTTTTTTATGTTTTTATTTGTTATTCCATTTTTAATATTTAATATAATAGCTAAAATAATTAGTATTACACCAAATGCAATTCCTGAAATTAGCATGGTTGTAATATTTTCCATTGGTCTTATTAATATACTTGGAATAATATCTTCCTTTCCAAATACACTTCCATACAATACTCCAAATATAATTGCTGAAATTCCACCTGCTACAAATATTGGGCCAAGTGATTTTTTCTTTCTAGATAGCCATAATCCTATTAGCATTATTATTGCACCTTGTCCAACATCTCCAAACATAAATCCAAACATTATAAAAGCTGTTATCGCAACAAACACAGTTGGGTCTAATTCTTCATAATTAGGCATTCCATACATTTCTACTATTGTTTCAAATTTTCTAAATAGTTTGTTGTTTTTTAAATGTGTTGGTGGATTTGTTGCAACCTCATCGTGACTTTTTACTATATATTTTATCTTTTTTTCTTTTTCCAACAATGGTACAATTTTTTCTAATTCATCCATCGGAATCCAACCAATTAAATAAAAATCTCCATTTTTATCGTGTGCTAAGTATTTTTTTATGAATTCTATTTTTTCATATAATTGTAGTTCTCTATATAATTGTAATAAAATTGTTTCACTGTTTTTTACTTCTGCCTCTAATGTATTTCTGCTATTTTCTATATATTTTTCATCTTCGTTAACTGTATCTTCTAATTTTTTTAGTATTTCTTTTGGTTTTCCTGAAAAACTTCTATCTATCCATATTCTTTCAAACTTTAACACATTAAAAAAGCTATCTACTTCTGCTGAATATTCATCTGTTGTGAAATAAATAATCCAAGCATCTTTACTGTCTTCATCAACTTTGAACATTATACAATTCATATTTTCTATTTCTTTATTTATACTTTCGTAATTTTCTTTAGATATTTTTCCAAATCTAAATCTCATATATTTCAAATCGTATAATTTTTCTAGCTGAATTTCAGAGTTTTTTAGTTTTTGAAATGGTTCTATACTTTTTTTAATTTTATTTATTTCTTCTTGTTTTTCTATTACATTATTAGTTATGTTTTCTATATTATTATTTATTTCGTGTATTTTTTCTTCTATATCTTCTAGGCTATTTTTTATTTTTATATCTGATAAACATTGTTTTGAATATTCAATGCCTAGCTTTTCCATTAATTTTTCTATATTTTTTACAAGTTCTCTTGGTTTTGTATTATAGTCAAAATATGTTAATTTCCAGCCTTTTTCATATACTTTTATAGCATCTTCTAGCTGTAAACCACTGTTTATTATATATTTAATTAAGAAATTGTTCATTACTTCGCTTTTTCCTGTTATGCCAAGCAATTTCATTCTTTCTACAGACACTTTTGTTCATCTCCTAAATTATTATTTTCTCTTGTATTAGTTTTTTATCTATTTCGTACTCAATTCCACCTACAATGTTTATAATATTTTCTATTAAAATTTCATCCAAATTTAAGTATGCTATTATTGTTGAAAAATTATATTTTCCTTGTTCGAATATTTTTTTATATTTCCTGTACATATATCTTTTTGCATAATTTTCAAAGTATTTTTCATCTTCTTTAAAAATATTTTTATATTTAGATTTTTTTAAAACTTCTATTATATTTTCACAGTCATTTTGTTTTATAATTTCTTGTATTAATGTAGATTGCTTATCTGTTTTTATAATATTTGAGCTAATTTCATCTGTTTTCATATTATAAAATTTTTTCATTCTGTATATCCAAATAATATTTGTAAGTTCTATTTTATCTTTTATTAATTTACTTGAGCTTGCATCTTTTATATTTTTAAAAACATTTTCAAAGTATAAAATATCAAGTTTCATTTCTAACATGAATAAATCTACATCGTTTATATTTTTGTCTTTTAAATTTTCTTCTAATAATTCTTTAAAATCTGTTTTATCTGCATATTGTAAAAATTCATTTATTGTATTTATTCTTGTAATTCCTTTTAATTCTTTAAAAATTCTTTCAGTCCATAATTCTATATTTTGAATTTCACTATCTTCTATTTTAGATAGTTTAATTTTCTTTAATATTCGAATTAGTATGTCTATTTCATATTCAGATACATAAATTCTTAATCTTTCTTTATCTTTTGAAGATAAATATTTATATATTTTTTCTATATCATCTATTAAAATTTTGTTTAATTCATTTTCAATTTTTATTCTATCAAAATTATCTTCTAGGCCACTTAAATGATAATTTTTTTGTTTTAAAATATTATTTACACTAACCAAGTTATTTTGTTTTAATAAATCTTCTATGTCTGTTTTTGTTAAATTCTTAGCTTTCATTCCTTTTAACTTGGCAACTAAACTAGGATATTTAAGAGAATTAATCAATTTGCAGCACCTCTTAATTCTTCCATTATTTCATTTATTTTTTGTTGTTTTAGTTCTAAATATTTAGCATTTAATTCATTTATTTTTTTGTTTTTTTCTTCTTCTATTTTATTTTTTTCTTTTTCCAAGTTCATATTACATTGCATTTTTTTTATTTGAATTTTCTCTTCTATTTCTTTGTCTATAATCCTTTTTTGCTTTTCAATAGCATCTTCTACAAGTTCATCAAAATTATCATTTCTATTATTGGCTTCATTAAAAATATTTTTGGCTTTCTTATCAATTTCTATAATATTATTTATAATTTCATCCATATTTTACATTTCTTTCCTTTGTTTTTTGTTATTATATCACAAATCTTTTTTTATAATTCATTTGTAACAAAAATGTAATAAAAAAAATAGCGGTCAATGACCGCTGTGTATTTTATGCTATAAATATTGCACATATTGCACAATATATTATTATTTTTATTGTTTGTGTTAGTAACAATGAAAAGCATGTTGCTTTTACCCCTAAGTCGTTTATTTCTGTATACTTTTTCATTATTATTTCTAAATTTCCTTTTGATGTTAGTTTGTTTTCTACTATGTATTCTTTTGCTAAATATTTTGCATTTAGCATTGCATCTATTTCTAATATACTTCTTATAAAGAAATATATTATTGTCATTATTAATAGAATAGATACAAATAGCATTCCGTTTGTTATTACTTTTGTAATTGTAAGTGCAATTATTGCTAGATAGGCAATAATAAAAATATTTGAGTACACAAAGTTGAACCATAGCATTTTTTTACTTTGCATTGAATGTAAACATTCATGTGCTATTGTTTGTACTCGCGTATATGTATCATTTATATTAGCTATAGATATTGTATCATTTGCAACAAGGTATAAACTTGTTTGACTGTCTTTTGCTTCTTTTATTTTTGTATGTTTATTTCCTAATTTATTTAATATATATTGACATATTTGTATATTACTTGGAAATCTTCTTACTAGTTCATCTAAAACTTTATCATGTCCTAATTCTTTAATTCTTTTTAAATTAAAGCTAGTAATTATTGCTAACAATGCTAATACAGCTACTAATATAACTATTATTATAATATATTGCATATTTATCCCCTTTTAAATCCATTATTTTAAAACATCTTTTATTGCATCGCCTATAATTTTATTTACATCTGCAATTAATACACTAAATTTCATTTCTGTTTCAAAATATTCTTTCGCTTTTTCATCTTTTAGTAGCTCCGTATATTTTTTTTGAATTTCTTGTGCTTTTTCTGCTGTTGGTTCTATTCCTTGTATTGTTAACATTTGCATTTGTTGTCTTTTTTGTTCAAATTCTTTAATTTTATTTTTCAATTCTATATTATTCTCTAATTCTGTTTTAGATTTTTTAAAACCTACATATTCCTCACTTGATTTTATTTCTTCGGCTAATTTATTTGCTGTATCATATACATTCATTTTTCTAACATCCTTTCTTATAAAACGTATGGGGCGGTCATTGACCGCCTACTTTCATTTTTATGCATATGCATTTCTTTTTCTGAAATTTAACAAGTTCGTAATTTCTTTTTCTGGATTTTTCATTTTCTTAGCTTTTTGTGCTTTTTCTTGTGCTATCTCTCTTGCTTGTTTTTCTGCCACTGTTTCACATATTGCTTTTTGGTATGCAAAATGTGTATCTTGTGCAATTTTTTGCCAATTATATTCTGCTTTAACTTTAGCTTTTGCATTTTTTGCAACTTTCATACATAATGCTGGATCATATAATAAAGAAACAATAGAATCTGCAAGTGAATTTGGATTTCCTGCATAGCTTTTCATTCCATTTTCTCCATGTTGTACTATTTCGTTTAATCCTCCAACATCTGAAACAACAACTGGTGTTCCTGAAAGCATTCCTTCTAATGCAACAATTCCAAATGGTTCATATGTACTTGGAAATACTGCTACATCTGCACATTTATACATTTTCACAACTTGTTTTGAGTTCAAATATCCAGTGAAATATACTTTATTAGAAATTCCCATAGCATTTACCTGTGCTTTTAGTTCATCTATCATTCCGCCTTTTCCAGCTATTACAAGTTTTGAGTCATGATATTTTTCTAATATTTTTGGCATTGCAGCAATTAAATGTTGAATTCCCTTTTCATAAACTAATCTACCTACAAATAGAATTATTTTTTCATTATCTGCTGCATATTGTCTTCTGAATTCGTAGTCTCTTTCTATTCCACTATATAAATTTAGGTTTACCCCGTTTGGAACTACATTTATTTTTTCGAATGGTAGTCCAAATAAACGTTGTAATTCACTTTTCATATAATTGCTATTTACAATTACCTCTGAAGCTTCATATGTAAGCATCCATTCTGTATCATTTATGTATCTTTGTGTTTCATCATGTATACCTGAATTTCTACCTGCTTCTGTTGCATGTATTGTTGCTACAATAGGTGTTCCATATGAATTTTTTAAAGTTTTAGCAGCATATGCTACAAGCCAATCGTGTGCATGTATAACATCAAAGTTTCCCTCTTTAGCAATTATCTCATTTGCTTTTGCTACTAAATTAAAATTCATTTGCATTATCCAGTCTATGAAATTGTTAGGATTTATCATATAATTACCAATTCTGTATACTTTTACTCCCTTATCATCTTCAAAATCTGGTGTATTTTCCTCTTTGTATGTTACAACGGTAACCTCATGTCCATCTTTAATTAATCTATGTGATAAATCGTGTACTACTCTAGCTATTCCTCCTACAATTCTTGGCGGATACTCCCATGTAAGCATTAGTATTTTCATTATTTTTTAGCTCCTTTCATAAGCATATTTTCTTTTGTATATCTCTTACTCAACTTATGATATTTTATACAAAAAATATACAAATGTAAATATATTTTTACAAAATATTTCATTTTTTTCAAATGAAATATTTCCCATTGTTTTTTATGTAGATTTCATGTTAATATGTATATAGAATTTTAATTAGATATTAGGTGATTTCTTATGTTAAAATATATTTTTAATAGTTTTCTAAATTTGGATAAAAAAATTAAAAAAATAGTAAAAATCCGGATTTAACTTTTCCTTGGCAATTACCATATTATCTGGATTAATACTATTTACATATGACTCAATTATAGAACTTCCTATTTTATATTATATAGGAATTTCATTATTTAAACTAAGTTTAATTTATTTTGTAACCTTTTTTTGCTTTGGTTTTGCATTTAATAGATTTTTAGAAGAAATTTAATTTTAGAATTAATATAATATTCTAAATATTTCTGCAACACTCCAAGCTTGTGCTATAGCTCCTTTAGGAAGTTGTGGTCTTTTTGAATCGTATAGCTCAGATATACTTCCCACACACCCTTCATCTTCTATCATTTTTGTTGCTGTATTTTTTATTTCTTTTATGAATTTTTCATATTCTTCTTCATATTGTTTTTTATTTTTTATTGTTTTTTCGTTTTCTTTAATTTTCTTAAACGTATCGTTATATATTCCTAAAAGCCATGTCCATGTAATTCCTTGATGGTAACTCATATCTCTTTTAAAACTATTTCCTTCGTATATGTCTATATAATTTTCTTCACCTTTAGCTAGAGTTTTTAAGCCATATTTATTTTTTAATTTTTTTGTTGTGGTATTCAAAATTTCCTTTGCTATTTTTGTATTTGGTTCTATTACTGGGTATGTTAGTGATGTACTGAATAATTGATTAGGTCTTATTTTGCTATCTCCAACAACATCATATAGGCATTTTCTTTTTTCATTATAAAATTTAGCTTTAAAACTTCTTTTGCATCTGTTAGCTTTCTTCAAATATTCTTTTGAAATTTTTTCTTCTTCAAATCTTAAAGATAATTCTTCTAATATTTTTAATGCATTATACCATAAAGCATTTATTTCTACAGCTTTTCCGTTTCTAGGTGTTGCAGCTATTCCTTCATATTTTGCATCCATCCAAGTGTTTTGTGTTGTTGGTGTTCCACTTACTATTAGTCCATCATTATCTAAATAAATGTTATTATTGTCTAAGTCTATTCCTTTTTCATAATTTTCTACTATATCTTTTAAAACTTCATAGAATTCTTTTTTTACAAATTCAAAATCTTCAGTATATTTTAAATATTTTGCTATTTGTTCAAATAATAATAATGAAGCATCTACACTATTATATAATGGTGTGTTATCCGCTTCTGAATAACCATTTGGAACTAAGCCTTGTTTTATATCATGTTTAAAAGTTAACAAAACTTCTTTTGCTAAATCATATCTTTTTGTTTTTAAAAGTAGTCCTTCAAAAGATATTAAGCTATCCCTTCCCCAATCTAAAAACCATGGATAACCCGCAATTATTGTATGCAACTTAAATTCTGGTCTATATACAATAAAACTATCTATTGATATTATAAATTCTTTTAGTAATTTATCTTCTTCATTTTTATTTACAAGCTTTGTTTCTTTTATTATTTTTTCTAATCTTTTTAATTCTTTTTTTATTAAGCTTTCTCCGTTAATTTTATCTATATTTTCTTCTAAAGAACACACAAAAGTAATCTTTTTATTCTCATTTGGTTTTATTTCTATTTCATATATTCCAGAAACACTATGGTTTTCTTCTGGATAAAAGCCTCTTTTTTCTTCCTCAATATAAAACATGTTATTGAAAATATCATTTTCGTGTTTTGTATATTTTCCCTCTGAACAATTTATATAAAAACTATTATTTCCTATACTAATTTTTATTTTATTATCTTTTATTTCCTCTTGTTTAAGGTCAAATTCTTTATTTGTACTCATTGAGTGAAAATCTCTAAAATTAACTACCGGAGCGAGTTTTAATTTAATTCCTTCATTTTTGTTTTGTATTTCATAGAATACACAAACTGTATTTTTCCCATATTCCATACAAATTGTTTTTTTAATATTTATGTCTCCTACTTGGAACTCAAATGTAGGAACATATTCCTTTTCAAAGCTTGTTTGAAATTTATATCCCTGTGAAATGTAGTTTTTACATACATTTGTATATAGTGATATTTCTTTGTTATTTACTGTAATACTTTCGTCTAATTTAGATAATACTAAATTTCTTTGTGCTGGCGGCTTTAGTGGAGCTATTAATAGTCCATGGTATCTTCTGGTATTTGCTCCTATTATTGTTGATGAACTAAAACCACCTATTCCATTTGTTATTAGCCACTCTCTTTTTAGTCCTTCTTGCAAATCAAGTTTTTCTTTAGTAAATTTCATTTTTTCCTCCAACATTATTTCTTTTGTATTATTTGTTTTTTAGTCTATTGCGTCTTCTTGTTCTAACTGCTTTTTCGCTTTGTTCCTGCATTCTCATTTTATTTCTTCTTATATTTACATCCGTATTTTTTATAGATTGAATTCTATCTCCATATTGTTGTACGAACTTACTTTGTTTTCCTTGAATATGTTTCTTTTCCGGTTGTTTTTTATGCTTGTTTGTTTTTGGTATATTCTTCATTTTTTTCTCATATTTTAATTTGGCATTCATCATAACATATTTAGGATCATTTTGTTTATCTTTGAATTTTAAGTCTTCACATATAATTTCTATAATTGCAGCAGCAACAGCATCCGGGTTATGTCTTATTCTTTCATCTTTTATATATGATAAATTTCTTTGAACAAGTTGAATTCCTTTTACATTGTTTTCATCCTGTTCTACAAGTTCTGAACCTTCTTTAATATATTTTTTTATGTATTCCGGAACAACTTCTCCTGAATCATAAATGCAAAAATCAATTATATTTTGTCCTACATGGTCTGTTATTGCTTTAATATGTTCAGACATTGTATAATTATCTGTTTGTCCTTGTTCTGTCATTATATTATTGACATATATTTTAATTGCTTTACTTTCTTTTATTGCTTTTATAACTCCATTTACTAATAAGCATGGGATAACATTTGTATATAAACTTCCTGGTCCATATACTATACAATCAGCTTCTTTAATTGCATTTACAACTTCTGGCGTTGTTCTGCAGTTTGTAGGATTTATATATATTCTACTTATTTTTGTAATTTTTGAATATACCATTTCTGGTATTTTTTCTTTTTCTTTTACTATCATTCCATTTTCAAGTTCAGCACAAATTTCCATTTCATCAAGTGTAACTGGTAATACCTTTCCAGTTATATTTAGTATTTTATTTATACTTTCAATAGCTTTTGAAAAATTATTGTTATTTTGTGCAACAGCTGTAAACAATACATCACTAAATCTCATTCCTCTTAAATTATTAGATCTAAATCTATAATTCAAAAGACTTTTCATATTTTCCTCATCTTTTGATAATGAGATTATTCCATCCTTTATATCATCCATTGGTAAAATATCTAAATCGTTTTCTGACTTCTTACCATAATTTGATACAGTAACAACAGCAGTAATGTTTGTTGTATATCTTTTTAGGCCTTCTAATACTGTATTTAATCCTGAGCCACCGCCTAATACAACAACTTTTGGTCCCTGCTCATATATTTTTTTATTAAATATTAAAGAATTAACATTAACATTTTTGTCTTTTTTCATTCTGTCATCGCTTGCTTCTATTAGTACTTCTAAAGTTCTTTTTTGTATTGCAATTATACCTAATACAATTAGTGTAAAGCCTAGAACAAATGCCCCTACTATTGTTATTAATTCTATGGCACTAATTTCTTTTGTTACCATAATTTTTGATATTCCTAAACATGCTAAAATTATTCCTATTAATATTATAAATATCCACCTTTTAATTTTCGTATTTGATTTTAGCCATTCAAATATTCCTTTCATAGTACATTCTCCTTTATATAATTTCAACTTCTAGTTCTATTTTTTTATTAAATTTCTCATATACTATCTTTTGTACCTCATGAATTAAATTTATAATATCTTTTGCTGTTGCCTGGTTTTTATTTATTATAAAACCTGCATGTTTTTCAGAAACTTGTGCTCCACCTACTGTAAAACCTTTAAGTCCTGCATCATCTATAAGTTTAGCTGTTATAAAATCTGCTCCTCTTTTAAATGTGCTGCCAGCATTCGGATATTCTATTGGTTGTTTTTCAATTCTAAACTGCTTATATTCATCCATTTTTTGTTTTATTTCTGTACTATTACCTTTTTGTAATTTTAATATTGCTTTAATTATAATTACATTATTACTCTTAAATTTACTATTTCTATATTCAAAATCACATTCTTCATTTTTTATTGTCTCTATTTTATCATTTTCACAGTTGTAATATGTCACAGAAATTACAATATCCTTCATTTCTTTTCCATGAGCTCCAGCATTCATAACTATTGCTCCACCTATCGTTCCTGGTATACCAGAAGCAAATTCAAATCCAGTTATTTTGTTTTGTAACAATTTCTGAGCAAGCATTCCATTTTTTACTCCTGCTCCAACTTCTACTATATTTTCTTTAATTTCAATTCTATTGAAATTTGGTTTTATTATTGCTCCTCTATAGCCTTCATCTTTAACCAGTATATTACTTCCGTTTCCAATAATTTTATATTCTATTTTTTCATGTTTTAATATCTTAATTGTTTCTCGTAATTGACTCATTGTTTCTACTGTTATAAATAAGTCTGCTGGTCCTCCTACTTTAAAAGATGTATGTTTGCTCATCATTTCGTGTTTTAAAATTTTTTCTTTTGGAATACATTTTATTAAATTGCTATATGCATTTTCTATATTCATATATTCCTCCTTTAATTACCTTTCAAATGTATTTCTTTGCCTTTAGAGTTTTGAGGGGTTGTTTTATTTATTACTTCACCTGTATTATATTTAACTATGTATGTGTCTTTTGGTTTCTTCATTCCAAGTTCTTGCAAAACATTTATATCTAATAAATAATATTCTCCATCTTCAGTTTCATTTCCATTTTCATCGCATTTTCTTCCTATTAATAAGCTTGTATCTTTAACGGTAAGATATTTTTGATATTGCGAAATCACTATTGCTTGTACCTCTTTTGCTTCTGCTTCTAGTATATTATCTTTATAACTTGTAACAGAAATTTCACCAATTCCAGCAGAAACTCCTGCTAATATTAATAAAACTACAATTATAATTACAAGTGTGACTATTGTAACTCCCTTATTACTTTTCATACTAATTCTTCCTTTGCATAAATTCTTGTAAATTTTATCATTTTTTATATAAAAATACAAGAGCTATAATACAACAAATTATTGTGTGAATTGAAAAAGTAAACTCTATTTTTGCGTTTTATTTCTTAATATGTTATAATATTGTTATGTTAACTGTTATTTTAGCACGAAAGTGAGGTTTTCTATGAGTATAGAAACTATCGAAGAAATTAAAAAAGCTGTTCATCAACCAATTGACTTTAAGGATTTTGAATCAACGTATATTAGAGAAAATACTAATTGCTTTGCTCTTGCCATTGGTTCAACAGTAACTTCTGACAAAACCTTATATCGGCCAGGTAGAATTTCTGGTAAAAAGCCGTTAAATCAGGACTTTTTCTCCATTGAAGAAGTTAAAGATTTGTTTTTAGCCGATTTGGAAGCTTTAGATTTAGAATATGAATCTTTAGCTTTGTATGGCAAAAATCAAATTTTGGCATACACCTCAGGTTTAAGGCTTAAAGAAAATGAGCACATTGTCGTTATGTTTGTTCAGGAAATGGCAAACAACACAATTATGGATTTTCATTTTTTACGGTACGACAACAGAGGTTGGTCAGAGAAGATAGGTCTTTCATATTTTTCAACTGGAGAAAATATTTCGTGGCCAAGTAATTGGTACGATAAGTTCGTAGGGTGTTTTAAAATCACACGTTAACCTCCCTATGCGGGCAGACAGAGGCGTCCCTACACAAGAAGCACAAAAATTTCCTATAACACACAAAAATAGAATGGCAATGCCATTCTATTTTTGTGTTACATATTTTCTTTAAACATTTTATTTAACATTTGAGGGTTTGCTTTTCCTTTTGTTTCTTTCATTGCTTGACCTACTAAAAATCCTAATGCTTTTTCTTTTCCTGCTTTGTAATCTGCAACAGATTGAGGATTGTTTTCTAATACCTTTAGAACTACTTCTTTTATAGCTCCTTCATCAGATATTTGAATCCATCCTTTTTCTTTTACAATTTCTTCTGGGTCTTTTGGATTTTCAAATAATTCTTCTAAAACTTTTTTAGCAATGCTAGAACTTATTGTTCCTTTATCTATTAAAGTAATTAATTTTCCTAATTGTTCTGCATCAAAAGGAATTTCTATTGGTTCCATTTCTGTTTCATTTAATATTCTTGATATATCTGAAATAATCCAGTTATTTACGGCTTTTGGATTGTTGCAAACTTTTATTGCTCCTTCAAATAAGTTAGATAAATATTTTGAACCTGTTATTATGTTTGCATCTTTTTCACTTAAATTATATTGTTCTAAATATCTTTGTTTTCTGCTTTCTGGTAATTCTGGTAAATTATTTTTTATGTTTTCTATATATTCATCTGAAAGTTTAATTGCAACTAAGTCTGGGTCTGGGAAATATCTGTAATCTTGTGCATCTTCTTTATCTCTCATAGAAAATGTTTTTCCAGATACATCGTCCCATCTTAATGTTTCTTGTTCTACTTTTCCTCCATCTTCTATTAAATCTATTTGTCTATCTACTTCATATTCAATGGCTCTTGTTATACTTCTAAAAGAGTTCATATTTTTCATTTCAGTACGTGTTCCAAATTCTGTTGCTCCTTTTTTTCTAACTGAAACGTTAACATCTGCTCTTAAAGATCCTTCTTGCATTTTACAGTCTGATACTTCTATATATTCTAGTATTGATTTTAATTTTCTTAAATATTGTTCAACTTCATAAGCTGACCTTAAGTCTGGTTCTGATACCATTTCTATTAAAGGTACTCCAGCTCTGTTTAAGTCTACTAAACTTTCTCCTGAAAAATCGTCATGATTTAATTTTCCTGCATCTTCTTCAATGTGAATTCTAAGTAATCTTATTTTCTTTTTATTTCCTTCTTCATCTTCAATTTCTATGTATCCATGTTCGCATAATGGTTTATCAAATTGAGATATTTGATAAGATTTTGGTAAATCTGGGTAAAAATAGTTTTTTCTATCGTTTTTACTATTTCTTGAAATTTCACAATTCGTTGCTAGTCCTGCTTTTACAGCATATTCAACTACTTTTTCATTTAATACTGGTAAAGTTCCTGGCATTGCCATACATATTGGACATGTATGTGTGTTTGGTGCTCCACCAAATTCTGTTGGACAACTACAGAATATTTTTGTTTTTGTTGATAATTCTGCATGAACTTCAAGACCTATAACTGTTTCATATGATTCTCTTGACATTTATTTTCCTCCTATAATTTTAGTTGAGTTTTTTACAGAAATTACTATATAATTTCTCTTTTATTAATTTTACAACATAAAATAATTTATATTTGAAAATGAGTTCGACCCGACTATTACATATAATTAGAGACCGTGGCTCAAAAGTTTGAATATTTTATCTGTCTTAAAACGTTTGGAGAACGGAATTTGAAAATAAAATTATTTTATGTTGCAATTACAATAGAATATCTACTATTTAGTAAATTGTGGCTTATGTTTTTCTCTGAATTTTATTTCTTGCTCATAAGCATAGGCTGCATTTAGTATTTTCTTTTCTTGGAATTTGTTTCCTATTAATTGCATTCCTATTGGCATTCCTTCACTATTTACTCCACATGGTATTGATATTGCTGGTACTCCGGCAATATTTATAGATACTGTACATATGTCTGCTAAGTACATTTCTAGTGGATTGTCAGATTTTTCTCCTATATTGAATGCTGTTATAGGTGATGTTGGTGTTAGTATAACATCATATTTTTCAAATACTTCTTCAAATTTATTAGATACTAAGGTTCTAACTTGTTGTGCTTTTTTGTAGTATGCATCATAGTAACCTGATGAAAGCACATATGTTCCTAATATAATTCTTCTTTTTACTTCTGCTCCGAAACCTTCACTTCTTGAGTTTTTAAATAATTCTTTTAAATTTGTGTAATTTTTAGTTCTATATCCATAACGTATTCCATCAAATCTTCCTAAGTTTGAGCTAGCCTCTGCACAAGCAATTATGTAGTATGTTGCTAATGCATATTCTGCAACATCTAATGAAACTTCTTCAACAGTTGCTCCCATTTCTTTATATTTTTCTATTGCTTTTTCTAATGATGCTTTTACTTCTTCATTTATTCCTTCTCCAAAGAATTCTTTTGGAACAGCTATTTTCATTCCTTTAACATCATTTTTTAAAGCTTCTGTATAATCTTCTTTTTCTTTATTTACAGAAGTTGTATCTCTTTCATCATGTCCAGCTATTAAATTTAAAAGTATTGCACTATCTGTTACATCTTTTGTAATTGGTCCTATTTGATCTAATGATGATGCAAAAGCAACAAGTCCAAATCTTGAAACTAATCCATATGTTGGTTTTAAACCTACAACACCGCATAAACTTGCTGGTTGACGAATTGAACCACCTGTGTCACTTCCAAGTGCCCATGGTACTAAATTTGCTGCAACAGCTGCTGCACTACCACCTGAAGATCCTCCTGGAACCTTATTTAAATTCCATGGATTTTTTGTTTTCTTAAAATATGATGTTTCTGTTGAACTTCCCATAGCAAATTCATCCATATTTAATTTTCCTAAATTTATCATATTTTCATTGTTTACTTTTTCAACTATTGTTGCATTATATGGAGCAATAAAATCTTCTAACATTCTTGAAGAACAAGTTGTACGAATTCCTTTTGTACATAAATTATCTTTTATACCAATTGGAATACCTGCTAATTCTCCTTTAATTTCTCCTCTTTCAACTTTAGCTTGTACATCTTTTGCTTGTGCTAAAGCTTCATCTGTTAATGTTGTAACAAAAGCTTCAACATCTTTTTCTTTTTCGTTTATTCTATCTACGTAAGCTTGAGTTATTTCTGTAATTGTAAGTTCTTTATTTTTTAACTTTTCTTGTAACTCATGAACAGTTAAGTCTGTAATATTCATCTATTCTCCTCCTTTATTCTAGTGTTAGAGGTTTAAATATTTCATTATTTTTCAACTTCTAACTTCTAATTTATAACCTTTGGTATTTTAAACATATTTTGTTCTACTTCTTTACAATTTTGAAGTAATGCACTGTTGTCTTCAAATACCTTAATCTCATCTTTTCTAAAAACATTTTTAGCCTCGTTAGCACCAATAGTAATATCTAAACCATCTACTGGAGCATTGTTAACAACATTTGCAAAATTCAAAATATCTTGCAAATTAGCTAAATAATTATCTAATTCATCATCTTTCAAATTTAAGTTAGCAAGTTTTGCTATATGCAATAACTCTTCTTTACTTACTTGCATTAAATCATCTCCTTAAAACAATATCTGCTACATTATATACTCAAATAAATAAAAAAACAAGTGCAAATTTTAAAGCCTGTCCCAAAAGTTACAAAAAATGTAAGTATGGGACAGTTCCCTAAAAATCACTTGACAAATATTGGTATAAAATGCTAGAATAGTTAGCATAATATGTATATTATACTGCGTTTGTACAATAAAAGCTTTTAGTATTTGCTATTAGAGAGTAAGGGTCCTAGGCTGTAAGCCCTTTTAGTTAAAGCTATTTTAAGTGAAACATATTGGAGCAGTTTTTAATAAAGTGGAAAGCTTTTGCTTTCAAGTTAGGGTGGCACCGCGGAATTGTTATTTCGTCCCTACATTATATTAATTTATAATGTAGGGCTTTTTGTTTGTTTATTTTTACATTTGTAAATTAATATATTACTATATTTTTATTTCCCTTTAAGGGTTTTTAGGAGGTTTTATTTTTATGAAAGAGAACATTTTTAGAACACATAATTGTAACGAAATTAGTTTAGATGATGTTGGTAAAAAAGTTAGAATATCTGGTTTCGTTCAAACTATTAGAGATTTTGGAGGTCTTGTTTTTCTAGATATTAGAGATATGTATGGAATTACTCAAGTTGTTACTTCTGCTGATAGTAGCGATGTTGATTTTGCTTCTCATATTCCTATTGAATCTACTGTTTGTGTTTCTGGTACTGTTAAAAAAAGAGACCCTGAAACAGTTAACGAGAAACTAAAAACTGGTTTAGTTGAAATTGTTATTGAAGATATTAAAATTTTAGGTAAAAGAACTAAGGATTTACCTTTTGAAGTTAATACTAATCAAGAAATTAGAGAAGATTTACGTTTACAATATAGATTTTTAGATTTAAGAAACGATAAATATAAAAATAATCTTATTTTACGTGCACAAGTTTTACAATTTTTAAGAAGCCAAATGATTGAACAAGGATTTTTAGAGGTTCAAACACCTATACTTACAAGTTCTTCTCCAGAAGGAGCTAGAGATTATCTAGTTCCTAGTAGAGTTCATGCTGGTAAGTTTTATGCACTTCCTCAAGCACCACAACAATTTAAACAACTTTTAATGGTTTCTGGTATTGATAAGTATTTCCAAATTGCACCTTGTTTTAGAGATGAAGATGCAAGAGCTGACCGTGCTCCTGGTGAATTTTATCAAGTAGATATGGAAATGGCTTATGCAACTCAAGAAGATGTTTTTAGTGTTATAGAACCTGTTATGTATAACACATTTAAGAAATTCTCTAATAAAAAAATTGCAGAATATCCATTTCCTAGAATTACTTATAAAGATGCAATGCTAAAATACGGTAGTGATAAACCAGATTTAAGAAATCCTTTAGTTATTATTGATTTATCTGACTTCTTTAGTAAATGTACTTTCAAACCATTTATTGGTAGAACAGTTCGTGCAATTAAAGTTAAAGGTCACTTATCTAAAGGTTTCCACGAAAAAATGTTAAGCTTTGCTACATCTATTGGTATGGGTGGTCTTGGTTATTTAGAAGTTCAAGAAGATTTAAGCTTTAAAGGACCTATTGATAAGTTTATTCCAGACGATTTAAAGAAGGAATTACTAAAATTAGCAGATTTAGAAGTAGAAGATACAATTTTCTTTATTGCTGATAAAGAAGCCAGAGCAACAGAACTTGCAGGACAAATAAGAACAGAGCTTGGAAACAGATTAAACTTAATTAATAACGACGAATTTAAATTCTGTTGGATTGTAGATTTTCCAATGTATGAATTAGATGAAAGAGGAAATATTGCATTTAACCATAATCCATTTTCAATGCCTCAAGGAGGTTTAGAAGCTTTAAATACTCAAAATCCTTTAGACATAGTTGCATATCAATATGATATAGTTTGTAATGGTATAGAACTTTCTTCTGGAGCTGTTAGAAACCATGATCCAGAAATAATGATAAAAGCTTTTGAACTTGCTGGTTATTCTAAAGAACATATTGAAGAAAAATTCCCAGCATTATTCAATGCATTCCAATATGGTGCTCCACCACATGCAGGTATTGCTCCTGGATTTGATAGAATGTTAATGCTTTTAACAGAAAGTGAAACAATAAGAGATGTTATTGCATTCCCTATGAATAGTAAGGCTCAAGATTTAATGATGGGAGCTCCAGGAAATGTTACAAGAGAGCAACTAAGAGATGTTCATATTCAATTAGATATAAAAAAATAAATGCCGTTTGGCATTTATTTTTTTATTTATTCAAATTTGAATCTAATGTTGTTTTTAATACTGAATTTCTTTTACCTGCCCATCTCAAATAAGGTGTTGTGTTTCCTTCTTCTATAACCCATATAGAATCTGTATTTCCTTCATTTACTTCTGCTATGTCTAAGTTAGTATATGTTTCTTTTTTGAATAGATTCTCATAGGTTACATCATTAATATAATCATTTGTTCCAATAGATGTTAATGTTGTATATTGTGAACTCCAATAATTATAATAAACACGTGGTGAATGTCCAAATGGATAAGCCCAACCTGCTTTAACTTTTATTTCCTTAGAAATTACTAAACACTTTGTAACATAAGTCCAATTTCCGCCTCTTATTCCTCCATTATACTCATTACCAGCATCTATAATTCCTGAAAAGATGCAATTATTAGGTTGATCATTCATTGAAGTTCCTGTTCCAAGAATTCCTCCTACAAGAGAATCGCTAGCATTAATTATACATTCAGAATAGCATTGACTTATTTTACTGCTGTTACCTGCACCTGCAACTCCCCCTACTATAGAATTTCCTGTTACATTTATTTTACCACTAACTCCTATCTTGCTAATTTCTACGTTTTCTTTAATTGTACCACTAATTGTTCCTACCGTAGCTTTTGTTGAATTAATATTTACATCTTCCAATTTTAAATTCATTATTTTTGCATTTTTATCTGCATATGCAAATAATCCTACACTGTCATCAGAACTATTATTAATATACAAATTACTTATTGAGTGAAAATCGCCATTAAAGGTTCCTGTAAAATTATCTGTACTGTTTCCTAATGATTTCCAACTATTATCAGGATTTCCATCTCCATCATTATCTACTGTATAATAGTTAAATTTTTCAGTAGTTTTATAACTATTTTTATCTTTAAAATCCAAATTTCTTGTTAATTTATAAGTATCTGTTAAATCATTATTTATTGTTTCTAAATCTTCTATATAATTGATTTCTGTTACTTTTTCTAGTGTCGTAACTTGAGCATCTTTAATAACTTTTTCGCTTTCATTACCTTTTATAGCAGCTTCTATTTTTGCTGTATATGTTGTACTTGATGTTAGGCCTGTTATATTCTTAGATTCCTTTTCTTCATCATTAATAAAATATTTAATATTAACCGAATCTTCAGGATAACTTGGAGTTACCTTTATATCAAAACTATTCCATTTAAGATTCTCCGCACTAATTGTAGGTTCATCTAAGAATTTTTCTATAGTTACCATTTTTGTTGTTTTATACTCTTTTTCATCTTTTGTTGCAATTACCTCATAACTGTAAGTCCCGTTTGGGTTAATACTTCCATTTGAAGTAATTGTTCCTGTGTATTTCTTAGAACTATTATCATAAGTTCCTTCTATATTAGCATTACTAGTGGTTGGATTTTTTACTGTAACGCTAGCACCTTCTAATTTTCCACTTAATTTAACTTCAAAAGATATTGTTGCTTTTGCATCTGTTGTTGTAACAAAATGATAGCTTTCATCTAATTGATAATTATCTATTTCAGGAGTTGGTTCATCTCCATTTCCCACTATAGAATATTGTGGAGTATGATATGTGTTTCCATTATATTTAAAACCTTTATATCTATAAACTTTTCCTGTTGTAATATTTACTACATAATCATTTTTTGTATCTAGATTAAGTTTTTCTTTATCTAATTTATAAATTTCTGCATCATTTATATTTTCTATACCTTCTATTGTTTTCTTTAAGGTTCCTTCTGGAGTTATTTTACTATCTATTTTTGCATATAAATCTTCATTATTTATTGTGGACGTTGGATTCTTTCCATATTCCTCAGTTTTAACTTCCATTGCATATAAATCAGAAGCCTCTTGTACTTGAGAATATTCAGTTACAAAACTTGCCCAATTAGCCTTGCCAAATATTCCATTTTCGCCAATTACCATATTTAAGACTACAGCTGATAATATTAATAAAACAATTATTGTTATTATTAATGCTATTAGAGTTATACCTTTCTGATTAATTTTTTTCATTTGTTTTTTCTCCTTTATTCTTATTTTCATATATTATCAGATTTTATTTTACATTTAATTTCTACTTTGAACAAAATTCACAAAGTATTGTACGTAATCCTATATCTAAATCTATTATTCCTTGTTTATATTCTGCATCTAGATTTATTAATTTTTGTACAATATTTCGTAAGTCCTTTTTACTAAAATAACCTGATTGCATTTTGTATTTTGTAGTTAAAAACATCTGGTTTGGCTTTAAATTTAAACTTACAGCTATATTTTTGTTTTCTTCTAATGCCATTTTTGTTATGTATAATTTTTTAAAATGATTGTATAGTGTTATTAGTATTTTTTGCATTGGTTCTTTTGAATATAATAAATTATCTAATATTTGTAATGATTTGGTTATTTCTTTTTTTCCTAAATTATCTGTTAAATCAAATATAACAGCTTGAATTTGTTTTGTACAAAGTGCATCTATGTCCTCTTTTTTTATTGTGCCACCCTCTCCTGCATATTCAATAAGTTTACGGATTTCGTTTATTAAATCTTGCATATTTGTACCACTATTTTCTATCAAGTAATTTATATCATTACTTGATATTTCAACTTTATATGCTCTGCTAATTGAAGCTAATTTAGCATTTAATTGATTTATTTTTAAGGCTTCAAAATTACAAACCGTTCCTAACTTTTCAATCGTATTATATAATTTGTTTTTTTCAGCATTTTCCTCTACAAATATAAGCACGCAAGTATTTACAACATCATTATAATTTTCTTTTATATAATTATTTATTTTTTCTATAGTTTGTTCTTTTTCTTTACTTTTTCCTTTTCCGCCTCTTTGAAATATTTTAGAATCTCTAACAACTATTAACTTTTTATCATATCCAAATGCTGGAGTTTCAATTTCTTGAATTAGATTCTCTACATTATTTTCATACAAAGTTACAAAATTTATACCATTTATTGTTTCTCCAAAATTTTTTTTAATTTTTTTTAATGAATTTTCTAGTAAATATGTTTCTTCTCCATACAGTAAAAAAACTGTTTCTGGATTGTTCTGTTTTAGCTCTTTTTCTAATTGTTCTGTTTTTATTAACATTTTTATGCCTTTCTTTGTTATCTTCGGGCGGACAGAGGCGTCCGCCCCTACTAAGATCATTTTCCTATTATTCTATTATTTTATTTCTATGTCTTCTTCTTTTACTTCATCTTTTTTAGGTTCTTCTACTTTTGGCTGTTCTGCTCCACAATTTGGGCAAAATTTAACACTAACTTCTATTTCTTTGTTACAATTTGGACATTGTTTTCTATCTTTTAATTCTAAAATATCTTTTCTATAATCTTCTATTTCATCCGCTAATACATCTATTTTTGTACATTCTTCTTTTAAAAATTCTTCTAAATTTTCTTTTTCTTCTTTCACATGATTTTCGTAAATTTTTTTACCAATTTCTTCATATAAATCATTTATCTTAGATTTATTTTCATTTATAGCCATTTTTAATTTTGTTTCTTTAGCAATTTTACTTGTTTTTTCGGCTGCTCCTTTATAAGTTTCGCTTGCTTTTTTCCCTAGTTTATCAAAAAAATCCATTTTTTTCTTCCTCCTTATACTATTATAAATAAACTTTTATTATTTATTCATTTTCAAAAAACATATTAGCATTTATGCTTTTTTTTGTCAAATTTGATTTATATTTATTAACGTGTTATAATAATTATTGATACTTTTAATTAATACTTTTTAAAGGAGGTTTTAAAATGGAGAAAACATATCGGGAAAGGGATTTAATTGCATTGGGTTTTGCACTTTTTGAAAAAACAAAAAGTACTCCAACACTTTTCTTTGCAGCAGATATTCACATTGATGGAAACATCGATGTACCCACAGCAAATTTGGAATTAGGAGGAAATTTCTGTTGCTCAGGTTTTATACGAGCCAAAAATATAAACTCCTCAGCTTCCATTTTTGTAAGTGACTTCATAAGTTGCCAGGAAATAGCTGTAAGAGGAAACCTCACAGTTAATGGTAATTTGTTATACTCTCCTAGAGGTATAACATGTGATAATCTACTTACAAAAGGAAGAGTCGACTGTGGCCATTTAATTGGTAACACCTTATCTGTTAATGGTAAAGTTGATGCTTTAGAAATAAAAGCAAAAAAAATTAAGTTCCAGGATATTGTTAATGCTACTTCAATAGAAATTGAAGATTAGCAATCTCTTTTAACCTAAAAAACAGATGGATATTTCCATCTGTTTTTTATATGATATTAGGGTTACATAACCTTCTTATTATATAAAACTCTCCTGCATAGCAAATTTATTTTCCTAATTTCTATGTGAAAAATTTACTGAATTTTATTCGCTTTTTCCTTCTCTTGTCATTAACATTTCAACTGCTTTTTTAGGATCTAATTTACTATATAAAACATCATAAACCATCTGTACTATTGGCATTTCTATGTTGTTTATTTTTGCAAGTTCATATGCTACCTCTATATTATCTATACTTTCTATTGTCATTCCTACTTCTTTTTTAGTTTCTTCTAAAGTTTTTCCTTGACCTATTAATTTTCCTGCTTTTCTATTTCTGCTGTGTTCACTTAAGCAGGTTACTATTAAATCTCCTAAGCCACTTAAACCGTAAAAAGTATCTTTTTCTCCTCCTAAAGCAATTCCTAATCTTGAAATTTCTGTTAATCCTCTTGTTATTAAAGCTGCAAAAGAATTATCACCAAGACCAATTCCTGCCGCTGTTCCTGCACAAAATGCTATAATATTTTTTAATGCTCCTCCAAGTTCTACGCCTTTTACATCTTTACTTGTATAAATTCTTAAATCTTTACTCATAAAGTCTTTTTGCACCATTTCTAATACGTCTTCATGTTTTGAAGCTACAACAAGAACTGTTGGAACACCTATTGAAACTTCTTCTGCATGACTTGGTCCTGATAGGACTCCAATTTTTGCCTCTGGCATTTCTTCTTGGATTACCTCATCTAATGTTTTTAAAGAATCTTTTTCAAACCCCTTTGAGCATATGATAATTGGTTGATTTGTAACAAATTTTTTGTATTCTTTTACAATACTTCTTGTAAATTTTGAAGGTGTAACATGCAAAATTATTTCAGAATTTTTTATTGCTTCTTCATAACTTAATGTACATTCTATTCCTTCTGGTAATGTTATATTAGGTAAAAACTTACACTTTTTTTCATTATTTATTAAGTCTGCTTCTTCTTTAGCAAATGACCATATTTTTACCTTTTTTCCTTGATTTGCAAGATAAACTGCTAAGGCTACTCCCCAGCTTCCACTTCCTATAATAGTTATATTTTTCATTGTTTTATCCTTTCGTTTACTAATATTTTATTCTATAATATGTTTTATTTTTTTCCAAATGACAATTTATTTTCTTTTCCATTCATTATTCTCTTAATATTTTCTCTATGATTAAAGCATACTATTGCAGCTAATATAATACTAAATATAAAATATCCATTTCCTTCAACAATATAATGTGAATGTATAAATAATGTTAATACTGGAAATAGAATTGCTGCTGAAATTGAACCTAGTGAAACCATTTTTGTAACTGCCATTAATGCTAATGCAAATATTAAACAAATTAATCCTATTTGCCAATTTATCATTATTAGAACTCCTAAAGATGTTGCAACACCTTTTCCTCCTCTAAATTCGAAAAATATTGGAAATGTATGTCCTATAACAACTGCAACAGCTGCAATTTGTACTAAATAGCTTTGTCCATTAAAGTCTTTTATTACATTTCCCATAATTAATGCAATAAATATTGCTACAATTCCTTTTAAAATATCACACACAAGAGTAAGCGCAGCAGCTTTTTTTCCTACACTTCTAAGCATATTTGTGCTTCCTGCGTTTCCACTGCCTTTTTCTCTTACATCAAATCCAGCAAATTTTCTACTAAATATTACTGAAAAATTTATACTTCCTATTGCATATGCAATAATCGCAATTAAAATATATGGTACCATTTTTTCTTCTCCTTTTTATACATTATTTGCAATTTTAAAAAGAATTGTTATTATACTAGGCAATCTTAATAAAAAAGGCAAAGGCGCATACGTTTGTATGTAACTGCGTTTTTTATTAAGATTAACGACGTAGAATGGCAATTATTTTTAAAATTTATCCTCTTTCTCTCTAACAATAATTCGCACCGGTGTTCCCTCTAATCCAAATTCTTTTCTTATTTGATTTACCAAATATCTTTGGTATGAAAAGTGGAATAGTTTTTTACTATTTACGAATATAACAAATGTTGGTGGTTTTATACTTGCTTGTGTTATATATAAAACTTTAAGTCTTCTTCCTTTATCTGTTGGTGGTTGAACTAGAGCGATTGCCTCGTTTAATACTTGATTTAGCATTGCTGTTGATACTCTTAATGCATTGTTATCTGCAACTGTATTTATCATTTCAAATAGTTTATTTACTCTTTGACCTGTTTTAGCTGAAATAAATATTATTGGTGCATAAGATAAATATGCAAGTTTAGTATATACTTCTTTTGTGTATTTTTCTAATGTTCCTGTTTCTTTTTCATATTCATCCCATTTATTTACAACAATTATTATTCCTTTTCCTGCTTCGTGTGCTTCTCCTGCTATTTTAGCATCTTGATCTGTAACACCTTCATTTGCATCTATCATCATTAAGCATACATCTGCTCTTTCTATTGCAAGCATTGTTCTCATAACACTGAATTTTTCTATTCTTTCTTCAACTTTGCTTTTCTTTCTAATTCCAGCTGTATCTATTAAAACGTATTTTCCAAATTCGTTTTCAAATTCAGAGTCTATGGCATCTCTTGTAGTTCCTGCTATATTACTTACTATTACTCTGTTTTCTCCAAGTATTTTATTTACTAATGAAGATTTTCCTACATTTGGTTTTCCTATAATTGCTACCTTCGTTATTCCTGTTTCATCTTCATTTGGGTCTTTTTCTGGAAAAGATTCATATATTGCATCTAATAAGTCACCTATTCCTTTAGCGTTTGCTGCAGATATTGCATATGGGTCTCCTAATCCTAAATTATAAAATTCATATATATTACTGTCTGGTTCAGTTCCAAATTCATCTGCTTTATTGCATGCAAGAATTACAGGTTTTTTAGATTTTCTTAACATTACCGCTATGTCTTGGTCTGCTGCTGTTACTCCTTGTTTTATATCTGTTAAAAATATTATTACATCCGCAATTTCTATTGCTATATTTGCTTGTTCTCTCATTTGTGAAAGAATAATATCTTCAGATTCTGGTTCTATACCACCTGTATCTATTACAGTAAAATTTCTTCCTCTCCAATTTGCTTCTGCATAAACTCTATCTCTTGTAACTCCTGGTGTATCTTCTACGATAGATATTTTGCTTCCAACTATATAATTAAAAAATGTAGATTTTCCTACATTCGGTTTTCCTACTATTGCTACTACTGGTTTTCCCATTTTTTACCTCTCTAAAAATTAATTTACATCATTATATAGGAAAATAGTTAAAATTACAAGGATTTGAATTCAAAAATTTGCTATTTTACATAATATTTGATATAATGTATATAGTTACTGTTATTATTCGGCTATCTACTGCCGAAATCCAAATTTAAAAAATTTTAATTTAGGAGGAAAAAGTCATGACAAAATTAGTACGGTACAATGGAGAAAAAATATCTTATACAGGTTGCGATTCTCCAACAAATCTTGTAAATGGAAAAGTTTACGAAGTTCTACAGGAAATGGATCTTGGCTTTCAAACCAACTACACCTTAAAGGGAGTAAAAGGAGAATACAATTCTGTGTGGTTCGATGAAATTGAGATGCCAGTAGTTATGGCACTATCCAGTAAAAAACCGCAACTTCATAAACCACTAACTAATTTCTTGATTTTCGACAAATCTACAATTAGGCAGGTTATCCAAACTACTCCAATTCAAAATATTGAAAGAATTGAAGGAAATGTTTTTAAGGTTTTAACACAGAATACAATTTATATTGTTCAAGTTGTAGGTGATTAATACAATTAAGACTTTTCTTTACAAACTAAAAACCTATTTAGATAATTCTAAATAGGTTTTTCTTTTTATTTAATTAGTTTTCTTCAGCAACTTTAACTGCTACTGCTTTTCTACCATTGTAATATCCGCATTTTGTACATGCTCTATGTGCCATTATTGGTTCATGGCATTGTGGACATTCTGAAACGTTTGGTGTTTCTTTTTTCCATGTTGATCTTCTTGTATGTGTTCTTTGTTTTGACCATCTTCTTTTTGGTTGTGCCATTTATATTCCCTCCTCTGCTAAGATATGTGTTTATATCTATTTTTAATTTTATCTATTTTAATTGTCACTATAAGAGTATACTAGCTTTTTGCCTTTTTGTCAATAGTTATTAAGTTTAAATCTTTTTATTTTAAAAGTTCCTGTGCTTTTTGTAATTGTGTATCATCTTTTTCTTCAACTGTTAGCACGTTTTTTACTGTTTCTGGTAAGTTTACTGTTTCATCTGGTTCTATTCCCACTTTATTTATTTTAGTTTTGTTTGGTGTAAAGTATTCATTTGTTGTAATTTTTATTCCTGTTCCATCTTGCAATGTTAATACTTCTTGTATTACACCTTTTCCATAAGATTTCGTACCAACAATTTTTGCTATTCCGTTATCTCGTAATGCTCCTGCTAATATTTCTGAAGCACTTGCTGTATTTTCATTTATTAAAACTACTACTGGTACATTTATATATTTGCTTTGTTTTGCTTTTCTTATTTCTTCTTTTTCTTTTTTATCTACTGTTATTAGTAGTTTAGAATCTTTATCTGTAAAATAATCTGCAATATTAAGAGCTTCTTCAACTAATCCTCCACCGTTATTACGTAAATCTACTACCAAAGCTTTTATATTTTTATTTGCATTTAATTCATCATATTTTTGTTTGAATTCATCTGCACAACCTTCATCAAAAGTTGAAAGTTTTAAGTATCCAATGTTATTATCTAGTGTTTTGCTTTCTACATGATTTATTTTTATATTTTCTCTTTTAATTTCTAATTCTAAACTTTCTGTTCCCCTTATAATTCCTAATTTAACAGTTGTTCCAACTTCACCTTTTATCTTGTTAGCAGCTTCTGTCATTTGTTCTCCTGTATATTCAACTCCATCAACTTTAGAAATTATATCTCCTGGTTGTATTCCTGCATTATAAGCTGGTGTCCCCTCTATTGGTGTTAATACTTTTATTACATTGTTTTCTGTATCTTTCACCATATAAATTCCAATTCCTGTGAAGTTACCTAAGGTATCTTCTTCAAAACTGTCCATTTCTTCTTTAGTATAGTATTCTGTGTATTCATCTCCTATAGCTTCTATATATCCTTTCAAAGCTCCCTCTTTTAACTTTTCTTCATCAACATCTCCAAGGTAATATTCATCAATTATTTTCTTGAATTTAGATATTGATTTTTCCAAATCAGTTGCTTCTGATGAGCTTGTTACTTTTATTGAATTTCCATTTATTGCATAATTATAAACAATTACAGATGTAATTAGTGCTGTTACAAGTGCTGTTACAAATATAAGCATTATAATTTTATAAATCTTTTGTTTTTTATTTTCTTCCATAATTTCCTCCTAATTTTTATTTCTTATGTATTATACTATAAAAATTTCATTTGTAGTATATTTTTTTGTTTTTTTATTATATTTTGTTTTGTGAAACATCTATCTACATTGTTTGATATTATTTGAATTTTTCTATTTTAATTATTTGTTTTCCTTTTTTTGATGTTCCTGTTTGCTTTTTTACTACAAATCTTCCTTTTCCTCTTATTGTTATTGTGTCTTCTATTTTTATTTCTTTTGAAGTTTTGGTTTCTACCATATAATTTACTAGAACTCTTTCAGATGTTATAAATGTAGTTGCTTTGTTTCTTGATGCATTTGCAAGTTCTGCTACTATACTATCTAATCTTAAAGACGGCACTATTATTGTTATCTCTTCTTTTTGTATATTTGGTTTTCTTAAGTTTTCTATTTCTATTTGTTTTATTTTGCTTTTTGAAAATCTTTTTAGTTCTGGTAAGTTTTGTAGTAAAAATTTTAGTACATCTGGTTTTACTAAAATATCTGCTCCATCATCTGCTACAACTATATCTCCGATTTTTTCTCTTTTTACTCCAAGTTTCATTAAGCCACTTAAATAGTTTTTGTGTACATACTTTCCATGCATTTCATTTGGCAATTCAATTCTTACAGTGTTTATGTATTGATTACAATTCGGAATTTTTTCTTGAAATATGTTTTCTAGTTTTTCAGGATAAAATATTATTAATTTTCTTTCTGCAGTCTCAAATCCACCATATATAATATAATTTTCTTCTTGTATTTTATTTAATATTTCTTTTATTATTTTTTGTTCATACATATTTAAAAAATCTGTTGTTTCTATTCTATTTTTTTCTTTTACAAATTTTATTTTATCTAGTACTTTAGAAATTAACAATTTTTCTTCTTCATTATATTTTTTTAATAATTCTTGCTTATTCATTTATCACCTATACATATAAACTTTTTTCTAATATTTTAGCACAGTTATTTGCAATGTTTTCAGCATCTAAGCCATATATTTTTTCTAATTCTTGTGGTGTTCCGTGTTTTATGAATTTATCTGGATAACCAATTTTTTTAACTTTAGATTGTATATCTTTTTCTACTATTAATTCTTCTATTTTTGTACCTAAAGCTCCTTCTATAATATTGTCTTCTATTGTTATTGCAGCTTTTGTTTTATTTATTGAATTGACTATTGTTTCTTCATCCAACGGTTTTAGAAATCTTGCATTTATTATTTCTGCATTAATTCCTTTTTGTTCAAGAATATTTGCTACTTCCATAGCTCTTGCTACCATTTTTCCTATAGCTATTATAGATATATCTTCTCCGTTTTTTATTATTTCTGCTTTTCCTTGCTGTATCTCTTTTGGTTCATCAAATTTAATTTTAGCTTCTCCACCTCTAGGGTATCTTATTAAAATTGGTTTTTGGGCTTTAACTGCATATTCCATCATTTGCTCTAATTCTTTAAAATCTTTTGGTGCTAATATTTCTAAATTTGGAACAATATTAAAGAAAGATAAATCATATATTCCTTGATGCGTTTCTCCATCATTTCCTACTATTCCTGCTCTATCTGCACACATTATTACAGGTAACTTTTGCAAACAAATGTCATGAATTACCTGGTCGTATGCTCTTTGGTAGAAGGTTGAATATATTGGAACTACTGGTATTAAACCGTTCTTGGCCATTCCTGCTGCCATTGCAATAGCATGTTGTTCCGCAATTCCTGCATCAAAAAATCTTTCTGGAAATTCTTTGCTGAATTTTGAAAGTCCTGTTCCATCTTTCATTGATGCTGTAATTGCAACTATTCTTTTATTTTTCTTTGCTAGTTCAATTAATTTGTCTCCAAATGCTTTTGAATAATCTTTCGGCTTTTCTTTTTTTGGTGTTCCATCTTTTATATTAAAACTTGATGTTGCATGAAATTTATCTGGATTTTCTTCTGCCGGTTTATAGCCTTTTCCTTTTTTAGTTACTACATGTATTAATATTGGGCCTTCTAAGTTTTTAGCAATTTTTAATATGCTTTCCATTTTTTCTATATCGTGTCCATTAACTGGTCCAATATATCTAAATCCCATATCTTCAAACATCATATTAGGTATTAATAATTGCTTTAAACTATATTTAATTTTTCTTACAATATGTATTATTTTATTGCCTATATATGGTATTTTTTGGACTACTTTTTTTATATAATTATTAGATTTTGTATAGAATTTTCTTGTTCTTACTCTATTTAGGAACATAGCAATTCCACCAACGTTTTTAGAAATACTCATCTCATTATCATTTAATATAACAATTAAATTTGTTTTTGAACTTCCTGCATCGTTTAAAGCTTCTAATGCCATTCCTCCTGTTAAGGCTCCATCTCCTATTACCGCAATGCATGAGTATTTTTCATTTTTTATATCTCGTGCTTTTGCCATTCCAAGTGCAACAGAAATAGATGTACTACTATGTCCTGTATTAAAGCAATCTGCTTCGTTTTCTTCAACTTTTGGGAAACCTGCTATACCATTTAATTGCCTTAAAGTTTTTAGTTCTTCTTTTCTTCCTGTTAAAATTTTATGTACATAAGTTTGATGACCTACATCCCAAACTATTTTATCTTCTGGCAAATCAAAAACACTGTGCAGGGCTATTGTAAGTTCCACTACCCCTAAATTAGAAGCTAAATGACCACCATTTTCAGATACAACTTCTATAATGTATTTTCTTATTTCATCACTTAATTGATATTTTTTGTTATAACTTAATTTTTTTAAATCTTTTGTATTGTTTATATTGTCTATTAGTTTTTTCATTTTCTTCCTTCTTTATTTAATATATTATATGTTTTTTATTTATTATATAATTTCAAATTATCATTTTATTAAGGATGAAAAATGAATAAAAATCAATATTTCGAATGTGATTGGAGAGAGTGTATAGCTTCTTATAAATTTCAAATGAGGAAGCGATGGCTTGCGGAGCAAGAGCAGCGAGAGGCTCGTTTGAATATTTATTTAGAAGCTTTAACAAACACATTGAGCCAAGAAATATTTATTTTTATTGCATTTTTCATCTGTTATAATATTATTTGAATTCACATACATAAATATGTTAGTAAACATGAAATTACTGGCACTGTTATGTTGTCTGTTCCTTTTATTGAAACTGCTTCTATTATTGTCATTATTGTTGCTATTAGTATTGATTTTATAATCCACATGTTTACTCCATAAAATACCATAAAGATTGCTGTTATTATTAGTGTAATTATAAACATTGTTAATGATCCTGCTATTGTTTTTGTGGTGTTTCCTATTTTGTATTGTTTGCTTTTTACTTTTTTTCCAACTATTGCAGCAAACCCATCTCCGAAACCCATTGTGAATACTCCAACTAAGCCTAGTTCTGGTTTATTTATAATGAATGTTAATATTATTAGAATTAATAAAGATAGTGCATAGTATACTGTTCCATAACCATCTTTTTTTTCTTCTTCTCTTTCCATTACTTTTATTAAGTCTTTTTTTACAGATATATAATTTAATATAACAAATGTTATTGGTGGTATTATAGCAAACCATATATTATCGAAAAATGCTATTGCAATTATCCACCAAAATGAAAGTACTATATGTATGTATTTTCTACTTGCTTCTTTTCCTTTTTTTTCTACAAGTTTTGCAGATATTATTACTGCAAACACAAATATATATGATACTATTATTCCTATTATATTTTTTAGCATTTTTATTTTTCCTTTCTTTTTTGCTTTATTATAATACCATATTTTTTTTTATTTTTAAAGACATATTAGAAATTTCCTATACATAAAAATTAGGCGACCAATGGTCGCCCCTACAATGCTTTTATTATTCAAAATAGATTTTTATGCTGATTCGTTATTTTTTATTTTTGTCTTTGTTTTTTCGTTTTTTTCTTCATTTTTTAATACTATTATTGGTTTGTCTATTCCTTCTACTGTATTTTTTGTTATTATACATTTTTCTATTTGTGGATTTGAAGGTATTTCGTACATTATATCTCTCATTATGTCTTCTATTATTGAACGTAATCCTCTGGCTCCTGTTTTTCTTTCTATTGCCTTATTTACTATTGCTTCTAAAGAATCTTGTTCAAATTCTAGTTCTACATCGTCTAGTTTGAATAACTTTTTATATTGTTTTACTAATGCATTTTTTGGCTTTGTTACAATATCTATTAATGCTTGTTTGTCTAATTCATTTAATGTTGCTATTATTGGCAATCTTCCTACGAATTCTGGTATTAATCCAAATTTTAATAAATCTTGTGGTAGCATTTCTTTAAATACTTCTGCTCTATTTTTTTCTGTTTTATCTTGTATTTGTGCTCCAAATCCTATTGTTTTTTTGCCAGTTCTTTGTTCTATTATTTTTTCTAATCCCTCAAAGGCTCCACCGCATATAAATAATATGTTTTCTGTGTTTATTTGTAATAGTTCTTGATGTGGATGTTTTCTTCCTCCTTGTGGTGGTACAGATGCTGTTGTTCCTTCTACAATTTTTAGTAATGCTTGTTGTACACCTTCTCCACTAACATCTCTTGTAATTGAAGGATTTTCGCTTTTTCTTGATATTTTATCAATTTCATCTATATATATTATTCCACGTTCTGCTTTTTCTATATCGTAGTCTGCTGCTTGAATTAATTTTAGTAAAATATTTTCAACATCTTCTCCTACATATCCTGCTTCTGTAAGTGTTGTTGCATCTGCTATTGCAAATGGAACATTTAATATTTTAGCAAGTGTTTGTGCTAGTAATGTTTTTCCACATCCTGTTGGACCTAATAGCAAAATATTGCTTTTTTGTATTTCTACATCATCTTTTTTATTTTTGTCGTTTTGTAAACTTTTAATTCTTTTGTAGTGATTATACACTGCAACAGATAATGTTTTTTTTGCTTCTTCTTGACCTATTACATATTCATCTAAAACATCTTTTATTTCTTTTGGTGTTGGTACTGTTTCGTTATTTATTGTATATTTTTCGTCGTCTTCATCCTCGTATATATCATTTTCTACTATATTTGAACAAACATCTATGCATTCGTTACAAATATATACTCCAGGACCTGCAACTATTCTTTCTACTTCATCTTGCATTTTTCCACAAAATGAGCATTTTACGTTGCTAGTACTCTTCTTTGCCATTATTACACTCTCCTTTTAAGGTTTTATATTCTTTTTTCCATTATTCCATCTATTAATCCATATTTTAGAGCTTCTTCAGCTGTCATGTAGTTGTCTCTTTCTGTGTCTTTTTGAATTGTTTCTAAACTTTGACCTGTTCTATCACTTAATAATTTGTTTAATTTTTCTCTTGTTTTTACCATATGGTCTGCATGAATTTTTATTTCTGTTGTTTGCCCTGAAAGTCCACCACCTGCTATTAATGGTTGGTGAATTAATATTTCTGCATTTGGTGTTGCATATCTTTTTCCTTTTTCTCCTGATGCTAATAATACAGCTCCCATACTTGCTGCCATTCCGACACATATAGTTGAAACAGGACATTTTATGTAGTTCATTGTGTCTACAATTCCCATTCCATCTGTAATTGATCCTCCTGGACTATTTATATATAAGAATATTTCTTTTTCTGGGTCTTCTGATTCTAAGAATAATAATTGTGCTATTACTAAACTTGCTGTTGTTGCATCTACTTGTTCTCCTAAAAATATTATTCTGTCTTTTAGTAATCTAGAGAATATATCATATGATCTTTCTCCTTTACTTGTTTGTTCTACAACATAAGGTACTAAACTATTTTTTTCTAACATAATTTTTCCTCCTTTTTAGTTTAGAATTTTTATAGTTTTATAAAAAAGGGTCGTAAAACTATTGAATATATTTTTATATTCTTAATTTTTTATACGACCCCTACGATTTTTATTTTCTTATTTTATTTTTGCATTTTTTACTATAAATTCTATTGTTTTTTCTGTTTTTAAGTTTTCTTTTAAATAATTTCTTAAAGATTCATTTGATTTTAATTCGTCTTCTGTTTTTCCGTAGTTTTCAGCCATTTCTTTGATTTTTTCGTCTACTTCTTTATCGTCAGCTTCAATTTTTTCTTCATTAGCTACTGCTTCAATTACTAATCTAGATTTAACAGCATCTTTAGCTTGATCTTCATATTCTTTTCTGAATTCTTCTTTAGTTTTACCTATCATTTGTAGGTACATATCTAAAGTTAATCCTTGATATTGCATTCTTTGTTCCATATCTTTTTCCATATGGTCAATTTCTGTTTCTATCATTCCTGATGGAATATCTATTTCAGTATTGTCGCAAACAGCTTTTATAGCTGTTTCTTCTGTTTCATATTTTGCTTTTTGTTCGTTTTCTTTTTCTAATTTTTCTTTAATGCTTTCTTTTAATTCTTTTAATGTATCAAATTCACTAACATCTTTAGCAAATTCATCATCTAATTCTGGTAATTCTTTTTTCTTTATTTCATGTAATTTAACTTTAAATGTTGCATCTTTTCCAGCTAATTCTTTAGAGAAATATTCTTCTGGGAATTTAACATTTATGTCTTTTTCTTCGTCTATTTTCATTCCTATTATTTGGTCTTCAAATCCTGGAATAAATGTGTTACTTCCTATTGTTAATTCATGACCTTCTGCTTTTCCACCTTCAAATGCTTTACCATCAACAAATCCTTCAAAATCTATAACAGTAATGTCTCCGTTTTCAACGGCTCTATCATCAACTGTTACCATTCTTGAATTTCTTTCTTGCATATGTCCTAATTCGTGGTTTATATCTTTGTCAGATACATTATACTCTACTTTTTTGATTTCTATACCTTTATATTTTCCTGGTTTTACTTCTGGTTTTGTTTGAACAACAGCTGTAAATATTAAGTCTTGTCCTTTTCCTATTTGTTTAACATCTAAGTCTGGATAACTTACTGCTGTAATGTTGCTTTCTCTTAATTCTTTGTCATATACTTCTTGTAATATCTCATTGAAAGTATCTTCATAGAAAATTTCTTTTCCATAATATCTTTCTATTATATTCATTGGTGCTTTACCTTTTCTGAAACCTGGTATATTAAAATATTTAACTGTTTTGAAATATACTTTTTTCATTGTTTCATCAAACTTTTTTGCTTCTACTGTAAATTCTAATTTTAATTCATTTTTGTTATCTGTTTTTTCAACTTTAATACTCATTTTTTTATTCAATCCTTTCAAGTTTTATAATAAGCTTTTACATTATATCACAAATTACTCATTTTGCAAGGGTTTTATAAAATTAATTGACTATCTTCGTTTTTTATACAATATAAAAGAATATAATTAAAGTTTTAGCATATATTTATTTAGGTGATTTTATGGATGAAAATATTGTAAACACAAACCAATTATATACTTCAACTTTACTTGCACAAGATATTTATTATTTAAATATCAGATATCCTTTTTTAAATATTCAAACAATTGGTGATAGTGTTCTTGGAAAGCCTATTTCTTGTATAAGACTTGGTAAGGGCTCTAAAACCGTTTTCTATTCTGGTGCTATTCATGCTAATGAATGGATAACTTCTTTAGTTTTAATGAAATTTGTTGAAGATTATTGCAAAGCATATGTCAACAATTCTAAAATATTTGGCTATGATGCCAAATATTTATTTCAAAATGTTTCTATTTTTATTGCTCCTATGGTTAATCCAGATGGTGTTGATTTAATTAATGGAAACTTATCTAATACATCTTCTGCTTTTCTTCAAGCAAGACGTATTGCAGGTAATTATCCTGAAATTAGTTTTCCAGATGGTTGGAAAGCAAATATTAATGGTGTAGATTTAAATTTGCAATTTCCTGCAAACTGGGAAAGAGCAAAAAAAATAAAATATGAACAAGGCTTTACTTCCCCAGCACCAAGGGATTTTGTAGGTTTTGAACCTTTAACAGAGCCAGAAGCTCTTGCTTTATATAATTTTACATTAAGACATAATTTTAATTTAATACTTGCATACCATTCACAAGGTAAAGTAATTTATTGGAAATATGACGGATTTAATCCTTCAAATGCTGAAGCTATTGGAAAAAGATTTAGCCAAGTTAGCGGTTACACTTTAGAAACAACGCCACCTGAATCTGCCTATGCAGGTTATAAAGATTGGTTTATTCAAACTTACAACAAACCTGGTTATACCATTGAAGTAGGAGAAGGAATTAGTCCTTTGCCATTGTCTCAATTTAATGAAATATATAATGATAATATTGGCATTTTAGTTTTAGGTGGAGTATTATAAAAATGCGACCAATGGTCGCATTTTTACATTTTTATATATTTTATTTTTTCTATATTGCTGTTTTGGCTTCTTTTTACCATACATTCATATACTTCATTACGTAGTTTTTCTTTTTGTTCTTTAATACTTAGTGTTTTATCTGCAAAGAATGGTCCATCTATATATGATACAATTTTTATTTTGTTTTTTCCTCGTTTTTGGTATGTGTTTGTTATGCAAAATACTGGTGCATTTAATTCTACAGGATATTTAAGCGATACAGACTTAAATGGTCTTATATGGGTATAATATGGCCATATATGTGCTTCTGGATATATTGTTATTGTGTTTTTGTTTTTTATTTTTGTTTGTATTTCTTCTAAGAAATTTTTCATTGCTGTTTTGTTCCCTGGCACGGGAATTGCTCCTAACATTTCTACTAGTTTTCCAAATGGTTTTACTGAAATATTTTCCGGATTAACTATTAAAAAATTTCTTTTTGGGTATATTGCAACACTTGGAATAAATGTATCTGCAAATTGTTGTGTATGGTTTGCATATATAAAATATCCTTGTTTTTTATAGGGCTTAATTTTTTCTTTTCCTACATATTTTAGCCTAAATTTTAATTTATTATATAAAACTTTTATTGGCATACTTAAAAAGTTTTGTATTATGTATGAGCATATATTCCATATTTTTCCATGTTTATATTTATAATTTTCATCTATTTTTATTGGTGTTATTTTTGGCCCTGAAAATTCATCATTTAGTTCATCTTTATAATATATTATTTTTTGCTCTTTCATAGAGCATCTTCCTCTTTTTCATTTTCTGTTGTTGTTAAGTATTCTAATGGTATTTTATAGAATTTTTCATAAACATTTTTCCATACTTCAAAGTTTTTGTCTCTCATTACATTTGTGTTTCCTTTTTCTGTTAGACTTTCACTTGGGTATATTGGTTCTTCAATATTAATTATATATTCTTGTACGGGGAAACCATCTTCTCCTATTATGTCGCTATCTTGCATTGTTATAAATACTGGTATTACTGGCACATTGTTTCTTGCTGCCATTTTAAATGCTCCATTTTTTAATGGTTTTGGTTTTCTATAATTCCACCACATACTTTGTTCTGGGTATATTAAAATAAAGTCTTTCCTTTGTAATATTGTATCTACTGCTTTTAAAAATTCTATCATTGTTCTATTGCTAGAACTTAATGGTAATGTATCACAGTTTCTAAAGAAAAATCCATAAAGTCCAGGGAAGTTTGTGTAGTTTCCTTCTCTTATAACTTTATATAATTTCTTTTCTTTGGCTTGCCCAGATTCTCTAAATACTTTTTCTATTGCGAAAGAATCATATGGGTTAAAGTGATTACAAGTTATAATTGCTCCTGTTTTTACTTTTTGTAAATTTTCTATTCCTATAACTTGTTTTATAATTAATTTATTATCTTTTAATAAATCGTTTAAGAACTTCATTCCCATTTTATTTGCAACTTTATTTTTTAACTTGCTATAACGTTTTTCTTTTAAATAATCAACATTATCTGCTGTTAGTTTTATTGTTTCTGGGTCATCTTCAACATCAACATCGAAAACTCCATTTTGTTCTAAAACTTTTATTTTTTCTAGAACCTCTAACCTATCTTGAGATTTTTTTATTAAATCTTCTTCTATAGTTCTTCTAAACCTTCTGTCGTCTCCTACACAGTCACATTCTTTTTGTGCTAATGCTTGTAATTTTTTATATTGTTCCATATCTTGATATCTATCGCTTTCTGTATATGCTTCTTTTATTTTCTTTATCTCGTCTATGTATTCTGTTTTTTCTGCATATTTCCAAAAGTGTTCTTTATATAATACATTATCAAAATGCCATGGTTTATATGCTAAATTATAGTGTATTAGTTTTATTTCATCATCTGATATTTTATCTGTTGGCATTGGCATTCTATCCCAAGCTACGCTTATTATTTTTGTTCTTCCTTTGCACAATCTGTTTAAATAATCTTGATCTTGAGCAACTGAAAATTTAACTGTTTCTAGTAAATATAAAAACTTATCTAGAAAATCAAATTTTCTAAGCTCATCTAAATTCATTAAAAGAACTCCTGCATTAAAATAATTTCTATAATCAGCTACTCCAACAACTTTTTCTGCATATTCCTGAAATACTTTTGTGTTTTGTATTACATCATCTGGTGCAGCTGCTATTAAATTATCTCCCATATTTATATTATATAGTTCTGAAATATCTCCAAGTACAACTATATCTCCATCTAAATAAATTGCTTTATCGTATTGTGGATATAAGTTTGGTATAAATAATCTAAAATATGTTGTATTTGTATAATAATCTCTTGTATATAATTTATCTTGTATTTTTTGTATATAATAGTTTAAGTCTACAAATTCTATTTTTACATTTTCTGATTCATATTTTGCTAGTTTCTTTTTGTTTTCTTCTTGCATATTTGTATATAATATTTTTATTGAATAGTAATAATTTTTAGATGCATTTTCTGTTAATGATTGTAATGTTACTGCTAAAAATGGTGAGTATACATCATCAACTGCAAAAAATATTGGTATTACCTCTAAATTATTTTCCATTTTGTTCTCCTTTTATCTTCTTTCTAATTCTTTATTTTCGAACTCTGCTTTTAATTTCAAATATTCATTTAAATCCTCATCAAAATAAAAACATTTTAGAATTTTATGCACTTCCTCTATGTTCCATTGCTTATAATTTTCTGTATGAGGATATGGCCTAAACATAAGTCTTTTACAAAAATGACAAATTACTGTATCTTTTTTATTAAACTTTGATTGTTCATTATAAATTCTTGGTAGTATAAGCTTTTTAGTTGTTGACCAAAATATTGCATCTTGATCTGCAAATAATAGCTTTCTTCTTTTTAATAAATTTCTTGCTTTTTCTAAAAGACCTGTTTCTTTTATTTTTTTCATATTTAATAAAAGCATTCCAGCATTTATATAGTCTGGTCTAATAATCCAACAACCATATTTTTCTTTAACTGCTGCATATTCGTAATTAGTTATATCAATATTATATAATTTAGTCAAATCGTTACCAACCATTATGTCTATATCTAAATATAAAATTTTATCTGGTATTTCTTCTATTTTATCTGCTAGCAGTCTTAAAAGCGTATATGGTGTACAGTAAGCATTCTCGTTAGCAGTTCCTAAAAATTCTTCTTCATATTCTTTTGTTACATCTATCTTTTTTACATTATTATTAATATTTTTTGATTTTATAACTTTATTTAAAAATTCAATTTGTTCATCTTCAATAGGCACATATTCTGATTTTAATCTTGTTGCATCCATTGTGAATATATAACAATTAATATCTTCTTTTGTTCTATTTGTAATAGAAATTAATTGTGTTAGTGCTCCATCAAAAACTTTTTTATTTCCACATAAAAGTAAGTTTATCATACTATCCCCTAAACATTTTATTTTTCGACAGTATTATATATTATAATAAATAAAATTTCAAGTTAAAAACATTTAAGGCGTGCAATGCACGCCTTTTCTATTTTAAATATGTTGCAGGATCTACATTTACATTGTCTTTTAATATTTCAAAATGTAAATGTGTATCGTCTGAGCTTTCAAATATTGCTGTATTTCCCACAGTCCCTATTGTTTGTCCTTTTTGTACTTTCTCTCCTTCTACTACAAATTCGCTTGTTAATAAATTTGCATATACTGTTTTAAAACCATTGTCATGTTCTATTGTTATTGTTAAACCATATCTTGGATCATTTTTTATTGTTTTTACAGTTCCGTCTGCTGCTGCTTTTACAACTTCTGTTTTTTCTGCTCTTAAGTCTATTCCATTGTGTGTTATCCATTCATTTAAAGTTTCTGAAAAGACTAGGTTTTCTTGTGCAAATTCTTTCATAATGTCACCTGAAACTGGTCTTTCAAAAGTAACTTCTTTATTTTCTTCTACTTTTTGTGCATTCGTTTCTTTTGCAGTATTTTCTTTTACTTTATTTGTTGTACTTTGTTTTGCTGTATTTGTATTTGATGTTGTATTTTTTGTATTTTCCATATTGCTTGTATTAATTGCAATTTTTTCTGTATTTGTATTATTTAATTCATTTTTACTTTCATCCACAGTTTTTCCTATAGAAGAACTAGCATCTTCTAAGTCTGTAGTATCAAGATTTGAAAATTCTTGCATACTTAAATTATCAGTATTTGTTTTTGAACTTCCATATATAATGTATGCTATTGCAAATACTACAAGAAATAAAGCTATCGCTGCAGCTCCCCAATAATAGATGTTTAAATTTTTATTCTTTTTTTGATTTCTATTTTCTCTTCTCATATAATCCTCCTAAATAACTTTTTATTTATTAGGATTATTTCCAAAATTTTTCTTATTATACAAATTATTTTTTTATTTTAAAAATCATAAATAAATAGAAATTTTCTACAATAACATAATAGGCGACCAATGGTCGCCCCTACAATTTCATTCGTTATTTCATAAGTTTATTATAATTACGTTTTATTAATAATCTATTATCTCAACTCCTGTATAAAAATGTTTTATTATTTCTTCAAAATTTGAACCTTGTTTTGCCATTGCATCTGCTCCTGTTTGGCTCATTCCAACTCCGTGTCCATAACCTTTTACATTAAATTTTATTGTTGTTTCGTTTATTGTGAATTCAAAGTTAGTAGATTTTAATCCAAAAATTGTTCTTGCTTCTACTCCTGATAGATTTTTGTTTCCTACTTTTAGTGTTTTTATTCTTCCACTTTGTGTGTATTCTAATATTTGTATTGCATTTTCTTCTTGCCAATTTATTTGAAAATCGCTGTATTTTTCTTTTACCTTTTGCTCTAATTCTTCTTTTGATAATTCAACTTCTGATGAGTATTGTGTGTAACTATCTTCTCCTGCTGTGGTTACAGACTGCAAGTATTCATATCCACTTCCTCCCCAAACATTTATTGGAATTTCTGTTGTTCCTCCACTATTTGAATGAAAGAATGCATCTATTGGTTCTCCTTTATATGTAATAATTTTTCCTTTTGTACTATCTACCGCACTAACTATTTTATTCCAATTTTTTTCTCTTTCACTTTCTTCCCATTTGCTTAACCTATCTTCCTTTGTTATCCATGCTTGGCAACATTTAGAATCATCACATATACTTGCACCTTCATGTTTGTTATTGCTGTGTATAATAGTATAAATTGTGTAAGTTCTTGCAACAACTGCCTGTGCTTTTAATGCTTCTTGCTCAAAACTTGCAGGCATTTCACTAGAAACTACACCATATAAGTATTCATCTAAATTTATTTCTTGAATTTCTCCTGTTTTACTATGTAATAATTTTATTGTTGAATATTCTTTATAATTATATGGCGTTTTATTTTCTTCCTTTTGTGTTTCTGCATTTTCAGAAGTTTCTACTGTTTTTGTTTCAAATTTATTTGTAAAAACAAAAGGTATTATAAAACATATAACTACAAACCCTACTATATACAAAAATATCTTTTTCACATTCTTCTCCTTTATGATATTAATTTCACTTTCATTGAATTTAATATTTTCTTTTCTATTCTAGATACTTGTACTTGTGATATTCCTAGTATTTTTGCTACTTGTGTTTGTGTTTTATCTTTATAATACCTTAATAATATTATTTCTTTTTCTTTTTCTTCTAAATTAGAAATTGCTTCTTTTAATGCTATATTATTTGTAATAATTTCCGATTCATCCTTATTTGATGAAATTCTATCTAAAATATTTATTCCATCTTCATCATTTAAATTTGTTGGTGAATAAATAGATTCTACAACCTGTTTAGATTCCATTGCCATTGCTATTTCTTCTTTACTTACCTTTAATTTGCTTGCAATTTCCTCTATTCCAAGTTCGATTCCCTTTGCTAAATATTCTTTTTGAATTACTGCAATTTTAGTAGATAATTCTTTTAAGCTTCTGCTTACTTTTACAGGACCATCATCTCTTATAAATCTCTTTATTTCCCCTAATATGTATGGTACAGCGTACGTTGATAGCTTTACCTCGTAATCTGTATCAAATCTTTTTATTGCTTTCACAAAGCCCATCATTCCAATTTGATATAAATCGTCTATTTCATAGCCTCTGCCTACAAATCTTTTAACAATATTGTAAACTAGGCCCTTATTATTTTCTACTAATTCATTAAACTTTTCTTTATCACCTTGCTTTGCAAGAATTATATCCTTTGTATTATTTTCATACATAGAAATTTCCTTTCTCTTTATTTAATTTGCTCTCATTGAAAATTTATTTGCTCCATCAAATAAGTTTTCAATATTTTCAGGCTTTTTTATTAGTTTTTTCATTGTAACTTTTGTTCCAAGTCCTAAAACAGACTCAACTTGCATTTCATCCATAAAACTTTCCATTATAGTAAATCCCATTCCGCTTCTTTCTAAATCTCCTTTTGATGTGTATAATGGTTGTTTTGCAAGTTCTATATTTTCAATTCCTTTTCCTGTATCAGAAATTTCTATAGAAATTGTATTGGCAAAAATTCTTGCAACAATTTTTATTATTCCTTCTGTATTTTCATAACCATGAATAATTGAATTTGTTACAGCCTCAGATACAGCTGTTTTTATATCTGCAAGTTCCTCTATTGTAGGATCTAATTGTGCTGCAAATGCAGCAACAGTAACACGAGCAAAAGCCTCGTTGTTAGATTTACTTAAAAATTCCAATTTCATTTCATTTTCATATAAACTTTTCATTTTAAATTTCCTTTCTTTTTTAATTAATAATTATTTTCAATGATAAATATAGAAATAAATATTATATTCAACTTTTTTTCTATAAATTATACTTATATAGCAAATTTAAAATTATCATAAATGGGTATAACCTTTAGTGCTCCTGACATTTCCAAAATCTTTTTTGTACTTTTACTTACATTTATTAAGCCTAAATCTCCACCAAGCATTGTAGCAAGTTTAAATCTGCCAAGTAAAAATCCTATTCCGCTGCTATCCATGAAGTTAACACTATTAAAATCAAATATAACTTTTTTAGGCATATGTCTTTCAATTTCATAATCTATTTTCCTCCTTAGTTCTTCTGTTTTGCAATGGTCTATTTCCTCTGTTAATTCAACAAGCAATAACTTGTCCTTTTCTAGATAATTTATTTTCAAATTAATTACCTCCTCTTTAGTTTTTTATAATTATACTCTTACTGGTAATTTTTTCCAATAGCAAAACATAGGAAGTTTTAGCGAAAAATAAGAACTTTTCGACAAAAAAATCCACACATAAAATATGTGGATTTTTTTATTTTTCT
>CAKPGS010000002.1 GCA_934155165.1 uncultured Clostridia bacterium
GAACTGGTAGACGCACAGGACTTAAAATCCTGCGGTTGAATAAACCGTGCCGGTTCGATTCCGGCCATCTGCACCACAAAAAACTTAAAGCTTTGCTTTAAGTTTTTTTGTTTAGTAATGTTCAATTTTCATTATATTACAGATACTTATTGCCCAAAATCACTTATGTATGATTTTTTGTTAAAAAATATTTGTGGTCAACATATCCTTGTGAATGCGTGTGTTTAATAACATACGCTCTTTTTTGTTAAAGTAAATATAAATGTAAAATTGGACTATGTTTAAAAATAAGAAAAGTACTAGCATTTTACATAAAAAAGTGGTATAATATTAATATATTGATTTTTTTACTTGTAAACAAAATTGTTAGGAGGTAACAAAACATGGTAGACAAGAAAATTTTAGATTTGGCATTACAGCTAGTAGCGGAAAACAAGAATCGGTTGTTAAAGGATTCTGAAACTGATTTTTGTATTCCAAAAATTTCTCCTCAAAACGAGGTTGAAGCTTTATTTATTTTTATCTTAAGAAGATTTGACTGGGCAATAAAGGGAGTTTTCCCAGCTCAAAGAAGCATTGTTGTAAATTTGGATTTGATATCTACTGGTGTGGGATTTATCCTTCAACAGGACAGGGTGTCTGAATACAATCCTAAATTTACCAAAGAGAAAAACGAATTAATTAGAGCCATGGAAGAAGTTTCAAATATTTTTAATCAACTTAGTGACAATTCTAGCTTTTGCTTTTTGTCAGCTGTTAAGTTTTCTAAGTACGAAGATGTCAAATTGACAGTATTAATGAAAACCTATTAAAATGAACAGGTAGAAATTTTATATTTCTACCTGTTTTACTTTTTTATATTCTTCAATTATCGTTAATTTTCTAAGTTTTCTACTCAATAATATCTTTAACTATTTCCCCTGCTATCATTAAGCCCGCAACAGATGGTACAAATGATATGCTTCCTGGTACTTGGTTTCTTATTGTGCATTTTCTTTTTGTTCCTGGTGGACATATACAGTTTGTTTTACAACTGCTAATACTTGTATCATCTGGTTTTATTGGTTCTTCTTCTGAGTATATAACTTTCAGACTATCTATATTTCTTTTTCTTAATTCTTTTCTCATTACTTTTGCAAGTGGACATATATTGGTTTTGTATATATCTGTTATTTCAAATTTTGTTGGGTCTAGTTTATTTCCTGTTCCCATTGATGATATTACAGGTATGTTTTCTTTTTTGGCTTGCATTATTATTTCTATTTTTGCTGTTACTGTATCTACACAATCTACTATATATGATAATTCTTTGTTTATTATATTTGTTTTAGAATCTGGCATATAAAATTCTTTGTATACTTCTACATTTGCATTTGGATTTATTTCTAGTATTCTTTCTTTTGCTACATCTGCTTTGTATTTTCCTATTGTTTTTCTTGTAGCAATTATTTGCCTATTTAAATTTGTCAAACATATTTTGTCATCATCTATTAATACAAAATTTTCGACTCCTGCCCTTACTAATCCTTCTACAACAAATGAGCCTACTCCACCTATTCCAAATATTGCAACTTTTGATTTTTTTAATTTTTCTATTCCTTCTTTTCCTATTAGTAATTCTGTTCTTGAAAATTGATTTAACATTTTTTACCTCTTTTTATTATAAAAACTCTTAAAATTTTACAACACTTTTATATGTATTGTCAACCAAAAAGGCGACCATTGGTCGCCTATAATTATTAATTATTATTACATCCACAATTATTCATATAGAATTTTCTTTCTGCTAGTTTGTCTTGTACTCCACGTAATGCTTCTCCAAATCTTTGGAAGTGTACTACTTCTCTTTCTCTTAAATATCTCAATGGATCTATTACATCTGGATTATCTCTACATAAGTCTATTAATTTTTCATAAGTTGCTCTTGCTTTTTGTTCTGCTGCTAAGTCTTCTTGTAAGTTTGCTATTGGATCTCCTTTACATGCTAAACATGTTGCATCAAATGGTGCTCCAGCTGCAGATTGTGGATATACATCTACTCCGTGATCTGTATAATATGGTCCTAATCCTGCTTTTTCAATTTCTTCTATACTTGCTCCTTTTGTTAATTGGTGTACTATTGTTCCTACCATTTCTAAGTGAGCTAATTCTTCTGTACCAATATCGTTTAATATTGCTTTTGCATTTTGGTCTGGCATTCCAAATCTTTGAGATAAATATCTTAAAGATGCTGCAAGCTCGCCATCTGGACCTCCATATTGTGATATTATTACTTTTGCTAAACGAGGGTCTGTACATTTTATATTTATTGGGTATTGTAATGTTTTGTTATAAGTCCACATTAAAATTCACTCCTTTCCCATGGCCATGGTTCTTCTATCCATCTCCATTTATTGCATGGATAATTTATTGTTAATGGACCAAATACTTTTTGATATTTATCTTTTAATACTTTACATTCTTTACAATATTCTTTGTGTAAACATATTGCTTTTTCATCATCTGGGTGTGTATCTAAATATAGAGCAAGTTCATTTATTGAAAATTCTAAACAACGTATTTCTTGTAACATTTCTCCTCTTATTTGATTTTTTTCACAACAACTTTCTGGCATTTCTGCTTCATTACTGCAATTTTCTTGTGATAATGGCATCATATTAGAGTTGCAACCACATCCATTATTGCAACCGCAATTTCTATTTTCATCTTCTAATGACATGTGTTACACCCCTCTCCTATTTTATTCATATCTTCTATAAATTGTATTTCTTCCATACTTTGACCTGGTCTGTATGGGCTTACAAGTTCTGGAAATATTGTTCCCATTTTTAGTCCTACACAAGGTGTAAATACATCTTCCATTTGTTGTACTGGAACATAGCTTTGACCATACATTGGATTTGTTGGGAAACCTGTATCTTCTTCATCAAATCCACAATCACAACTATTTTTACTGCAAGAACAACAATTTTGTACATTATTGCATTTTGTTTCTAACATATCATTGCTAATATTGTTACAGCTATTCATATAACAACATCTTCTACATCTTCTAAACATATTATAACTCCTCCTAATTTCAAGTTATAATATATATTATTATTTTATTTTCCTTTTTGTTACAAAATATGTCAAAAAAAGGCGACCAATGGTCGCCCCTACATACAATTAATTAACAATTTTAGTTCTGATATTTTATACATTTTTCTTCCAATAATTTAAAATTGCAACTTAAATCTTTATAAAATTTTGATACTTTACTTTTTTTATCTTTGGTTACTATATTATAAATTTTTTCTGCTTTATCAATAATTTTTTGTTTATTATCAGGCTTATTTATATAAGAATATTGTTCAGAAAGTAATCTTTTATACCCATAACTTTTATTTTTTATATCTAATAGATATACACTTTCTTGAGGTACTGGAATCATATCCGAAAATCTTATAATTCCTAAATCGTTTTTTGTTTTTTCATTTATCATTTTAAAGAATGTCAAATTATCTTTATAAGTTTTATGTTTTTGTTTAGGAGAAAATAACGGTGCAAAATAATAATGGTTTTCTACTACAAGAATGACACCAATATAAGGTCTTTTTTGGTTCTTATTATAAGCAATATGTTTATCAAATCGACTTAAATATTCTATGTAATTGTCATCAATAATATAAAAATTTAATTTTCCTATTCTTAATTTTTTATTGCTTTTCATGCACACCTCCATTTACAAATATAGGGGATACTTGCTAGTACCCCCATAATTTTTCTGGAAACTCGTTTATAGTATAACTAAAGGCTCGTTTCTAACCTAATGTTCAACAGGATATTCGTTTATAGGATTTTTCATCCTAAAGGCTCATATCTAACCTAATGTCTAATTTACACTTGTTTATGAATTTAATCAAAGGTTTGTGCTAACCTAGTTTATTTGATAAATTAATTTATCAATATTAGTATATTCATTATATACTTTTTTATTTACCAAATCAAGAGTTTTAATTGAATTTTACACAAAAACATGATATAATTCACATAAATTTAGCCAAAGAGCTATTATTTTTTTAAACCTCCATATGGAGTTAATCATAAAGAAACTAATAAACATCTCAATTAATATTGAAGGAGGAAAAATATGTCAGAAAAGGAAAACAACATACCTATAAAGAAGGTAAAACTAAATTATATGTCAGCTGTATCTCATACACCACCTAAAGCAAGAATTGCAGTATCATCTGCTAAAATGGAAGAGTTAGATAGAGCTATTCGAGAAAAGACTAGTCAAAATACAAATTGCTTTAATATGGCGCGTGCTAATTTTAAAGATGATATTGTAAAATAAGACAGTAACCTATAAACAGATTGTTAAGGAGGGACAGTATGATATTTTCGATATTATCTAGTTTAACAATTTTAGTACTATGTTTGTTATCAACATCTGCAGTGATATACAATGATGTGTATGACATTCTTAAGTTAAAAAACAACGAAGAAACAAATGTTAATTTGATAAAATTTGAAAAATGTATTTTACCTTACAAAAATAACTCGCAAACTAAATAGTTAAGGAGGAAAAACATGAAAAAACGGAGTAAAGTTTCACAAAAAGTATTTAGTGCAGTATTATTTATAGAATCAATTGTTGCAGCAGGTATTTTATTTATTATAATATTAGATAATTACTCAAACAACCTTGGTCCAATGACTATTGTAAGTATTGTTGTTTTATTATTATTTGGAATAATTCCATTTGTATTAAAACCTTTCTTAAAAATATCTTTTGAAGATTTAGAAATATGTAAAGAAAGTGAAAAATATGTACAACAAAACTTGTCAAAAGAACATTGTGTTGAAGTTATACCAATTAAGGATGAGCCACAACATGAAGATTTTTTAACTAAAGAGTTAGTCAAAAGAGCTAAATTTTATGCTCAAATTATGAGTGATGGTACAGTAATGATTTCTATAAAATTCAATAATGAAAGCAATAGAATTTATTACGGTGGTCTTTACTCAAAAGATTTTACAAGATATTTTAAAGTACTTAATTCGTAAGCTTTTAAATATTTCTTTATTTTTATGTTTTAAATGAAAGAAGAAAGAATCTAAAAAATTTAGATTCTTTCTTTTTTATTTTGCATAGTCGATTGTTCTTGTTTCTCTTATCATGTTTACTTTTATTTGTCCTGGATAATCCATTTCGTTTTCTATTTTCTTTGCTATATCTCTTGCTAGCACTACCATTTGACTATCACTTATTTTATCTGGTTTTACCATTATTCTTACTTCTCTACCAGCTTGTATTGCGAAAGATTTGTCCACTCCTTCAAATGTATTTGCAATAGATTCTAGTTGTTCTAGTCTTTTTATGTATGCTTCTAAGGTTTCTCTTCTTGCTCCTGGTCTAGAAGCTGATATAGCATCTGCTGCTTGTACTAGAGCTGCTTCTATTGTTTGTGGTTCTACATCTCCATGATGTGCTTCTACTGCATTTATTACTTTTTCGTTTTCTTTGAATTTTCTTAATATTTCTACACCAATTTCAACATGTGTTCCTTCCATATCATGGTCTAAAGCTTTACCTATATCATGTAATAAACCTGCTCTTCTTGCAAGATTTGCATCTAAGCCTAATTCTTCTGCCATTATTCTTGCTAAGTTTGAAACTTCTATTGAATGGTTTAATACGTTTTGTCCATAACTTGTTCTATATTTTAATTTTCCTATTAATTTTACAAGTTCTGGATTTAGTCCCATAACTCCTGTTTCTAAAACGGCTCTTTCTCCTTCAGATTTAATTACAGCTGCAATTTCTTCTTTTGCCTTTTCTACCATTTCTTCTATTTTTGCTGGATGTATTCTTCCATCTTCTATTAATTTCTCTAATGCTAATTTTGCAACTTCTCTTCTTAATGGGTCGAACCCTGAAATAACAACAGCTTCTGGTGTATCATCTATTATTAAGTCTATTCCAGTTAATGTTTCTATTGCTTTAATATTTCTACCTTCTCTACCTATAATTCTTCCTTTCATATCATCGTTTGGAAGAGATACTATAGATACTGTTGTTTCTGAAGTATGGTCAGCAGCACATTTTTGTATTGCATACCCAATAATTTCTTTAGCATTTTTATCTGCTTCTTCTTTGTATTTTTCGTTTAATTCTCTTATTAACAAAGCCTTTTCGTTTGTTATTTGTTTATCTATTTCGTTTAAAATTTGTTCTTTGGCTTCGTCTCTAGTTAAACCTGATATTCGTTCTAATTCTACTATTTGTTTGCTAATTTCTTCTTCTAGTTCTTTTTTTCTTTCTTCAATTTCTTCGTCTTTTTTGGCTATTTCCTTTTCCTTGTTTTCTAATTTTTCTGAACGTTTATCTAAGTTTTCTTCTTTTTGAATCATTCTTCTTTCTTGTTGTTGAACATCGCCTCTTCTTTCTTTTATCTCTTGATCTAATTCATTTCTAGCATTCATAATTTCTTCTTTTGCTTTAATAATTTCTTCTTTTTTTAAGCTTTCAGCATCTTTTTTTGCACTATCTAATATTTTTTTTGCTTCTTGTTCTGCACTTTGAATTTTAGATTCAGCAGTTTTCTTTCTTAACATCATTCCAACTGGAACGAAAACTACTCCTGAGATAAGAACAGCGATGATTACGATTGCAATATTCATAATCAATCTCCTTCTTTCTATTAAATTTTCAATGTACTTTTATATATATAAATCTATCTTTTTTATATAATTTAAGACACATTTATATTTTATATGTATTATTGTAAACTGTCAATAGTAAATGAGAATTTTCTATAATAAAAAAGACGACTTTGTCGCCTTTTAGTTCTATGCTCTTGGATGAGCGCTTTTATATACATTTTTTAAACTTTCATCTTGGAACTGCATATATACTTGTGTTGATGATATATCTGAATGACCAAGCATTGTTTGTATTGCTTTTAAATCTGCACCATTTTGTAATAAATGTGTTGCAAATGAATGTCTTAATACATGTGGTGTTATATCTTTATTTATATGTGCTTGCTCTTTATAGAATTTTACAATTTTCCAGAATCCTTGTCTTGTAAGTCTTTTACCATTTATATTAACAAATAATGAAGTTTCATCTTCTGTTTTTATTAATATAGGTCTTGCTTCATCTATATATTCTCTTAATGCTTTTATTGAAATTCCACCTAATGGAATATTTCTTTGTTTATTACTATATTTACAAGTTACATATCCTTCATCTAAATGAACATCTTCAACATTTAATGAAATTATTTCTGTAACTCTCATTCCTGTAGCATAAGCAAATTCTAGCATTGCTTTATCTCTAATTCCTTTTAAGTCTACATCTTTTGGTTGTTCTAATAATAATTCTACTTCTTGTGATGTTAACACACTTGGAGCTTTCTTTTCTATTTTGGGAGATTGAATTCCTTCTGTAGGATCTTCTTTAACTTTTCTTGTACGTAATAAAAATTGATAAAATGAACGTATTGATGCTAAATTTCTAGAAATTGTAGAAGTTTTCTTTCCAACTTCTTCTAAATATTTTAGATATTTTTTTATATCTTCATTTTTTATTTTAACAAAATTTAATTTATTTTTTTCTAAGTAATTCTTATATTGTTCTATATCTCTTCTATAAGATTGTAGTGTATTATTTGATAATTTTTTTTCGTTTTGTATAAATTCTAAGAATAGTTTAACTTGTTTTTCCATTATTAGCTCCCCTTGTCTTATAAATAATTTAGTTTTTACTCTTTACATAAACTTCTTATGTTATATCACAAAACTTATGTGAATGTAAATACTTTTTTTGTAATTTTATATATATTTTGCGAAAAAAATTAATAAATTTGTTGATAAGAAAACTTCTATAAAAGATGACACTACTATTCCTATTATTCCAAAAGATGATATTATAGAATGTTTACAAATTTCTAATTTTATATTTTCGCGATTTTTGTTTTTAATTATCTTTTTATATAGCTTTGTTCCGCTTACAGCTATTAAAATAATACTTGGTATAAAAACAACATTTTGCAAGAATATTCCTATTATAGATATTACTATTCCCTGCTTTGCACCTATTACAGCTATAATTGCAGCAACTGTATATCCAAAGCAAAAACCTCTATAGCCTATAATTCCATAAACTATAGGTATTCCTACAACAGTTGACCCGGCTATCCATAAAATTATTCCTATTAATACATCTTTTTTTATATCTGTTTTTACAACATTAAATTTATCTATTGAATTACCTTGTTTTATGTTAGAAACAAAAGTATTTACATAGTTTGTAATTTCTTCCTTCCCTTCCTCTTTTACATTGTTTATTAATAAAATACCAAAAACAACTCCTATAATAAATATTAATGAAATTATAATTATTTCTTTTATATTTTCTTCAATATATGTATATATGAGTTGTTTTTTCTTATTTGTTTTTTTCATTCTTTCCTCCATTTTTTTCTTCTACATAATGTGTATGTAATAAAATGGATTTTAGAACATATATTATTTTTTAGTTTCTATCTTTCCGTAGTTTCCTCCACCACCTGAATGGATTCCTAACTTTCCTTCTCTTGCAGCTACAATATTTCCTGCTATTTTGCTTCCTACTACAGCTTCTATATCATCATAAGATAATTTATGCAATATATTCATTTCTGTTTCAAAGTTATTTAATAATTTTTCTATAACTTTTGGCCCTACTCCTGGTATAAATGATAATGGAATTTGATATACATATTCTGGTCTATTTTCTGGACTTTTCGTTTCTACTTTATCTTTTATTAATTCTATTCTATCAAAAACTCCAAAGGTAACTTTTTCACTTCCACATTTTGGACATTTACTAACTGGTTCTTTTGTTTCTATTGTATTGTTGCAATTATCACAATAAGTTCTATGGTATTTTCCAAGTTTTGGATCTAACCCATAATTTGCAATCACTTTTCTTCCATCTTCATTTTTTAATGCTTTTACTATTTCATTAAAAGATATATCTTCTACTTGCATTTTGTTATATTCTCTTGCAATTTTAGGCAAAGAATGTGCATCTGAATTTGTTACAAAGGTTTTTCCTTCTAACTCTGAAATTGTATCTGCTAAATATGTATCTGAACTTAACCCTAATTCTACTGCAAAAATTTTATTGTATTTTTCCTTAAATATACTTTCTATTCTATCTGTACAATTTCCATAGTAGCTTTTAAATGGTGTAAATATGTGTGCTGGTATTAATATTCCATTATATTTTTCTACTATATCTATTAGTTCGTAACCTGATATATCTGCTCTTTGAGTACTTAGTGTTATATTTTTTATGTGTGTACTCATTTCTTTTGAAAAGCCTTTTATATCTTCTAAATGAGGAAAGAAACATACATTATGAGCAGCTCCTTTTTTACCATTTCTTCCTAACTCTGATGTTTCTACTTCACTTCCTAATAGTATACAGACCTTATCTTTATAAATTATTCCTCCATCTTTTATTTCGTAAGCTTCTCCATTTTTTAAAAAGTTTTCTATATCTTCTATTACGTAAGGTGATGCACAATCTATAATTCCTACAACTTGTATTCCCTTCTTATCTACACATTCCTTTGCTATATTGGCAAAGTTTAATGAACGTGCTGCAGTTATTTTTATTGGTTTGTTACTTTCACTTCTTCCTATGTGTACATGTAAATCTGCAAATATTTCATACATTTTATTATTCCATCCTTTATTATATATTTACTTAAACATAGCAGGGTTTCCCCTGCTTTTTCTTTTTTTTAATAATCTATTTCTCCTATTCCGAATCCATCAGTTGTTCTTTCTTCTTTTGAATATCCTGCAATATACCCGCTGTTTTGTCCTTCTATTTCTTTCATTCTTTTTGATATTTTTTCTTTAGTGTATTGTTCTATATTATCATACATATTTTCTACATTATTTTTTTGCATGAATCCAATAACTTCTTCTGTATTCTTTTTTACACCTTCGCCTATATCATTTGCATTTCTTACCGCATTTATCAAATTAGTAAACTTACTAACACGTTTTTTTTCTTCCATTATACTGCTATTCCCTCCTCTTTAGCTATAAATTTTTTAAAGGCTTGCATATACATATTGTCCACATTTCTTAAATTCCTGTATTCCAATAGTGTAATTGCTTCATCTATTGGAAAGCCTCTTCTTTCTGGTCTATCTAATAATAAACCACCTAGATTATCAACTAATTCTAGTATATCTCCTTCTGGTTCTCTTGGCGCTGAACCACTATATCTATTAACCTGTTCACATATTCTGCAAAATCTTTCCGGAAATCCCAAAGTTCTTAAATAATCTGCACCTTCCTTTGCATAAACTTTTAGTCTTGAAATATCTGCTGGATCTTTCATTTTTTTACATCCACATAAAAGGCACGCTGTTATTACCCAATTTTTATCTATTCCTGGTAAGTTAGCTTCTTCTAAAAACAATCTTGCAATTTCTGTTTTTAACACAACAGAGTTATCAAAAAATATATCTGTTCTCTTTTGTAAATAATAAACAATTTCTAATTTTTTTACATAATCTTGTTCATTAAGGATATAATCTGCAAATGTTTCCATTATAATCCTCCTTGTATACAATAATTTTCTTTATTATATTTCAACTATATTTTTTATTCAACAAATTATTGTAAATGTAATAAAAACGTAATATTAATGTAATATTACGTTTTTTACCCTATAAATTCTTCTATTATTTTTAATATATTTTGTGTATTTGATTTATATTTATTGGGCTTAAAATTTGGTATCATTTTTATTGCATTTTCTAGTTCTTTTACGTCTTGAATTCCTATTATAAAGCCTTGTTCATTAAAATTTTCTACTATTTGTATTTGATGGTTATTTACATGTTCTTTATATTCTTCTTTTCTTGGAACAGCAATTATCCTTTTATTTTGTTTTAAAGCTTCTGTTATAGAACCAACACCGCCATGTGTAATTACATAACTTGATTTATTAATATATTCTTCTAATTCTTTTTGCGATACAAAATCTATAATTTTCATTTTTTTACTTTCAAACTTTGTATTTCCGGCTTGTACTATAACTTCTTCTTGAATTATTCCTGTTTCAATAAGGTGTTCTATTTCTTTTAATAATCTTTCAAATGAATTATCTTGTGTTCCCAACATTACTAATATCATTAATAAATCGAACCTCCTAAAACTGCTTTTGGATATAATTTAAGCATTTCTTCCCATTGTACTATAAATAAGTCTGCTATTTTATATATTAATTTTCCAGTTGCTGTTTTTGTATTTCTATTTGCAAATGTTTCTATATATATAATTTTGCTTCCAAATATTTTGCCAATACAGCACATTGGACCTGCTGTATGTGTTCCTGTTGTAACTATATATTGTGGTCTGTATTTTATATAGTAAAAAAGTGATATCCAACAATTTATAAATAGAATAAAAATGTATTTTAGTAAATGGGCTCTTGTACCATATAATAAATATGATATTTTTTTTCCATATTTGGCTTTTTCTCCTTCAGTTACTTTATCTTTTTCTGTTATTATATGGTAATTATATTTTTCAAACAGTGGTTTTAATTGCATTAGTTCGTTATAATGTCCGCCTGTGCTTGATATAAATAGAACACGTTTCATTTGAATTTCCTTTCAATTATTATTTTGTAATATTATATTTATAGATAATATTTATAATGAAATTTATTCAATTCCTCGGCTGCATTACGTATTAAAAGAAATTATAAAATTATAGCAATTGAGACTCTCGCTGCTCTTGCTCCGCAAGCCATCGCTTCCTCTTTTGCTATAATTTAACAATTTCTAATAACACTCCAATTGCATTCGTCATTTCATAAATTTATTATAATTATTATTTTATTAACTTTTTATAAATCATCTTAAAGTCTATTTTTGGTCTTTTTTGATTTCTGCAAATCTTTTTATTTTCATTGTTGTTGTTTTTTCGAATTCGTCTTTTTTAATTTCTAGGTTTTTAATTGCTTTGTATGATGTTAATTCTCTGTTTACTTTTTTAATTTCTTCCCATATTATTTTACGTATTTCTTCTTCGCTTAAATCTTTTCCATGTAGTTCTTCTATTTCTTCATAATTTGGTATTACTTTTACAGATATTACAAGTTCTTTTTGCCCTTCTACTTCTTTTCCATATACCATACATTCTTTTATTTCTGGTACTTTTCCTAACATCATTTCTATTTCTTCTGGATATATATTTTTTCCGTTTTGTGTTACTATAACATTTTTGCTTCTTCCTGTTATGAATAAAAATCCATCTTTATCTAAGTATCCTATATCTCCTGAATTGAACCATCCATCATACATTACTTCTTTCGTTGCTTCTTCATTTTCATAGTATCCAAGCATTACTGTTTTACCTTTTATCCATACTTCTCCTTCTCCTTTTTCGTTTGCATTATGTATTTTTATTTCATCTGGTAAAACTGCTTTTCCTGCTGATCCAACTCTTGGGTCAAAGTCTGGTGTTAGTGCCGCTATTGGCGCAGTTTCTGTAAGTCCATATCCTTGTAAAAATATAATTCCCATATCTTGTACCCATTTTCCTACTTTTGGATCGATAGGTGCTGCTGCTGAAACTATTATTCTTAAATTTCCCCCTAAATTGTCTAAAATTTCTTTAAATACTTTTCTTTTTAAATCTACACCTACAGATTTTAGTGCGTTTGTAACATGAATCATAGAATTTACTATCGGTGCTTTTCCACTTTTATCTATAGATTTATTTATTTTTTTGTGTAGATTTTCTATTAATAATGGAACTGCAAGCAATGCTGTTGGTTTTGCTTCTTGTAAATTTGGTACTATATATTTTAGCCCCTCACATATTGCTATTGAACATCCTCTTTCTATTGGTAATAATAGCCCTATTGTTGATTCGTAAGTATGATGAAGTGGTAAAACTGAGAAAAATCTATCTGTTGGATATATTTTTACATAAGGATTTACAGAGTTTATATTTTCTGCTAAATTTCTGTTACATATTTTTACGCCTTTAGATTGTGAAGTTGTTCCAGATGTAAATATTAAAAGTCTAAATTCTTCTGGATCTATTTCTATTTCGTTAAAACTATTATCTCCATTTTTTACAAGCTTTTTACCTTCTTCTAAAATGTAGTTATAACCAACATTTCTTCCCTGTACTTTATCATCTGAATTCATTTCGATAAAATATTTTACAGATGGTAAATTATCTTGAATTTTACTTATTACATCTTTTTTCTTTTTAGAGTATATAACTGCAGATGTATTTGAACGATTAATTAAGTTTTCTATTTCATTTGCTGGTAGTTCTTTATCTAAAGGAACTGCTATTCCAGCTCCACATAATAATGCCAAATATGATGTATACCAACAATAAGAGGTTTCTCCAATTATTGCAATTTTTTCATCTTTTAAATTTAAAAATTTTGTAAGAGCTGTTCCAAGTCCTACAACATCTTCTCCAAATTGTTTATAAGTAATTTCCTTGTAGGGTTCTTTATGATCTTGTTTTTCCAAAGCAAATATATTTTCTGAATATTTTTCTATACTTAGATCAAATATTTCTTTTATTGTTTTATAGTTTGTAGCTGTGTAATATTCATGTTTTTTGTTTTTCTCATTTATTTTCTTAGGGTCAATTTCTACGTTTACTTCTTCTATATTTTCTATATCTTTCATTTTTAATTTTGGGAATTTAAAATTTGGTATTTTTAAATCTCTTAAGCTCATTTTTATCGCTCTCCTTTTATTTTTTATCATTGGTATTATTTCACATTTTTTCAATTTTGTAAAGAAAAAAACGACCCAACGGTCGTTTTTTGTTAGTTTTCTCCTCTTCCTTCTGGAAGTGCATTCGAATTGTCTACTACAATTCTTATACTCATTATTGTTTTTATTGCTCTTCCTAACTTGCTTTGTTTAATTCTTTGCCATAATGATGGTTTTGCTTCAAATGTTTCAGCAACATATTGTTCTTCTGTAATTTGTTCAACCGTAGCTTCTTGAGCAGGTTCTTGTGCAACTTGAGCTACCTTTTCTTCAACTGGTGCAGGAATAGCTTTTAAAGCATCTGCAACCTCTATTCCAATATAACTTAAAGCTTTTGATCTATCTTCTATTCTTTCCATATCTATTTCAATATGTAAATTAGATTCTAAGTTTGCAACTCTTGCATTTACTAGTTTTAAAGCATCTTGATAATTTTGAGATTTATCAGTTCTAGCTCTACCTATTATCATAAGAGGCTCTGTCATATCTTCTCCAAATTTATCTTTAGATTCTTTTACAGTATCTTTCCAATTTTTTTCTTTATTTTGAGCAGCTTCTAAAACTTCCTTTAGTTCTGTACCTAAATTTATATTATTTTCTCTTTGTCTAATTAAACTTTCTATTTGTTTTGTGTTTTCTTCAAATTGGTTAGTTGCAAATTCAACTAATCCATAAGCAGCATTATATACACTTGATGGAAAGTTTTTCTTTTTTGGATATTCTATTAAATAAGTTTTAATTGATTCGATTAAATCCTTAAAATAGCTATCTTCCTCTAGTTCTACTATTTGTTTTTTACTTTTTGGATTAATCATTCTTTGCACCTTATCAATATTTGATAAAATTTTTTCTTCCGTGATAACCATTCTCACGTTTACTATGCCTGTTCTGTTTCTTCTAAATAAAGACATTGTAAACTCACCCTCCTTAATCATACGTAATATTGCTCTTAACGATTTCATTATACACTTTTCAACATAAAACTACAAGTAAAAAGTCGAAAAAAACATATTACATTTTTGTTACGTTTTTGTAATATTTTTGTAATATTACTTTCTAATTCCTTTTATTACTGAACTTTCAAGTTCATTGTACATTTTTTTTATATCTATTTCTTGGTTTGTTTTCATTTTATATATTAAACTTGTACATGTTGAAGCAAATATTTCTGAGGCTAAAACTTCCGAATCCATATCTACTATTTCTTGCTTCTCTATTCCTTCTTTTATAATTTCTTCTACAGTTTTTATATAATCCATTACATATCTTCTACATGTTGTGTTTCTTTCTTCAGTTCCCCATATTTGGCTTAATACAATAGTTATTAAATTTTCATATTTTTTTATTACTTTAATTTGTATTAAAATAATTGCTCTAATTTTGTCTATAGAATTATCTAACTTAGCTGTTTTTATTTGAATACTATTTTTTAATAATTTCATACCTTCTTCTACTAAAAAGTTAAAAATTTCTTCTTTACTAGAAAAATGATAGTACAAAGTTCCTTTAGCCACTCCAACAGTTGCCGTTATTTCTTCAATGCTAGTAGATTCATATCCTTTTTCTGCAAATAATTTCATAGAAGTTTCAAAAATTTTTCTTTTTGTTTTATTCATATATAAATCACCTTTTATAAAAACATCGCACTATCAGTGCGATTTGCTTTATTTGGTGCAGGTGGTGGGACTCGAACCCACACATAGTTTCCTATAATAGATTTTGAGTCTATCGCGTCTACCAATTCCACCACACCTGCGTTTATGTCTGCTATGTTATCATATTTTTTTCCTTTTGTCTATATGTTTTTTTATAATTTTATTAATTCAAAATTCGTGTAATCACACGATACCATTTTTAGGTTTATACCTTTTATTTTACCTTCTATAACGTCTTTATGTGCATTTCCGTGTAAGTGTCCATAAAGACACGTTTCTACATTATATTCTTTCATTACTTTTATAAATTCTGATATTGTTTCTCCCTTTATTGGCGGATAGTGCATGCATACTATTATCTTTTTTTCCTGTAAATCAAAGTTGTTTTTTGCATATTCTAAAGATAATTTAAGTCTTTGTATTTCTCTATTTAGTATTTTTTTATTTTCTTCATCATTATCAGTTATTGTCCATCCTCTTGTTCCGCATATTATATAATCTTCGTATTCATATGCATTGTTGTATATAAAATCTATTGTTTTGAAATTATTTTCTTTCAAATAATTTCTCATACTTGTTACAGTTGACCACCAATAATCGTGGTTTCCTTTTAACAATAATTTTTTCCCTGGTAATGTTTCTAAATAGTTAAAAGCTTTATATGTATCTTGCAAGTACATTGACCAACAAAAATCTCCTGGAAGCAATACAACATCATTTTCTTTTACTGTTTTTTTCCAATTTTCTCTTATTTTTTCTTGATGATTTTTCCAATTTTCTCCAAAAATATCCATTGGTTTATCTTCATCAAAAGATAAGTGTAAGTCTGATATTGCATATAACGACATTTTATTGCTCCTTTCTTTTTTTAGTTTATTTTTAAGTTTGGTACTGCATTTAAGCATAAATCTGAAGTTTTCCCTTTTATAAAATTATAGTATCCTGCAGATGCTATCATTGCTGCATTGTCTGTACATAATTTTAGGTCTGGCATATATACTTTTATATTTTCTTTTTCTAAGCTTTTCATTGCTTCTCTTATGTAGCTATTAGCTGAAACTCCTCCTGCTAATACTAGTTGTTTTACTTCGGTTTGTTTTATTGCTTTTTTTGTGTTTTGCATTAATACTTCTGTAACTGCCGCTTCAAAACTTGCACATAAATTTTCTTTATTTATATTTGGTGTTTTATGATTTAAGTTTATTACCGCTGTTTTTATTCCGCTAAAACTAAAGTCTAAATTTTCAAAGTGTGTTTTTGGAAGATTATAAGTTACCTCTCCACCTTTTGCCATTTTATCTATTTTAGGTCCTCCAGGGTAGCCTAAACCTACTACTCTTGCAACTTTATCAAAAGCTTCACCTATGGCATCATCTCTTGTTTTTCCTAATACTTCAAATTCTGTATAATCTTTTACATGTATTATTTGAGTATTTCCTCCAGACATCATTAAGCATAAAAAAGGTGGCTTTAAATCTTTATGTGTTATATAATTTGCTGCTATATGTCCTTCTATATGATTAACTCCTAATAAAGGTTTATTTATTGCATAGCTTAAGGCTTTTGCGTATGATACTCCAACTAGTAACGCACCAACAAGCCCTGGTCCATATGTACATGTTACTACATCTATATCTTTATATTCTATTTTAGCTTCTTTTAAAGCTGTTTTTGCAACTGTAGAAATAGCTTCCACATGATTTCTAGAAGCTATTTCTGGCACAACTCCACCAAATAATTCGTGTATTGGTATTTGTGTATTTATTACATTAGAAAGAACTTCCCTTCCATTTTTTACAATGGCAACTGAAGTTTCGTCACAACTTGATTCTATTCCTAAAGTTATTATATCTTTCATTATATTACCTTCTTAATTTTATAATCCAAATATTGCTAATCCTAAATTTATTATCCATTTATATATAAAGGTTATTGCAGGGGAAATTATATATCCTGCAAGGCCTGTAATCCAAAGTATTACAAATACTATATAGAATATTTGCTCTCTTTCTACAAAAAAGCTTTTGGCTTTTGCTGGTAAAAATGGCATTATAACTTTTGAACCATCTAGTGGTGGTAATGGTATTAGGTTAAACACTCCTAATCCTATATTTATACTTACAATACTCATAAGTAATAATTGTATTGCTCCTCCTGTATTTCCTATTAATACGTTTGGTGCAAATTTTACTATTGCACAATATATTAATGTAAAAACTATAGCTAAAAACAAATTCATTAATGGACCAGCTATTGAAACAATTGCATCTGCTTTTTCCATAGAAATGTTTCTATTAAAATTACGAGGATTTATTTCAACTGGTTTTCCCCATCCAAATCCTGCAAAAAGTAATAATAGAGAACCTACAGGATCTAAATGATGTAGTGGATTTAAACTAAGTCTTCCTTGATTTCTTGGTGTATCATCTCCTAATTTATCCGCTGCAAATGCGTGTGCAAATTCATGAAATGTTATTGCAATAAGCACTGCTGGAATACTTATAATTAATCCTAACAATTTATTTGGATCTGATAAATATCCTATCACAGTTGATAATATTAAACATCCTAAAATTATATAAATTACTCTTTTATCAAAATACAAATTGTTTCCGCCTTTCATATTTTTATTTATTTTTATATGGTGGATTTATTTTCGAATGACCATAACAACCTGAAGCTAGCCATACTTCTCCTGTTCTTGGATCTATGCTTATGCAAGATACTTCATATCCACCTTTATTATTTGCCCATTCCTCAAAGTTTGGGTTATTGGCTGTTGTTAGCACTCTCCAATTTTCTCCTCCATCTACACTTCTAACTAAACCTGCAGATGTTGAGAAATAGTCTCCAGCTTCACCTACATACACTACTGAAGTAGACTTTGGATCAACATCTATTGTTCTTATTCGTGTAAATCCTCTTTCGCCATCCCTTGGAACTTCTATTCTTTTACATTCACCTGTATTTATATTATACTTATATACTCTTTCTATTCCGCCCCAATCGTATGTTTCTCTAACAACCGCATATATATAGTTATTTACATGGTCATATGCTAAATCGTATATTTTTTCTGATAATGAATTATTACTAAATTTATTTTTGGTAATTATCTCCCAAGTATCACCATTATCGTAAGATACAACTATTTGACCTTCTTTATTTGTTCCATATAATTCTTTTTTTCCTGTATAATTATATGCATATATTCCAACACAACCATTCATTTCTTTCCATGTGTAGCCTTTATCTTTAGAATAATATTCTTGTGCAAATAATATATTTGGATCTGTTAGAGATTGTAATGATGAATAATATGTAGAAGATTCTTCATACTTTGCTTTTAGTCCTGTATCTGTCCATGTTTTTCCTCCATCGTGTGAATATGTTAAAGTTCCTCCACCCCAAGATTCATTTGCAAAGCCATAAATTGTATTTTCATCTGCAGCAAATCCTCCATAAAAATTACCTTTATTCATCACTAAGCCTGTCCATGTTTTACCTCCATCTTTTGATATTACACCTGTATAATCTTGTGCAGATAATAATATTAAATCTGGATTATAATAGTTAAAATTAAACTTTCCACCTTGCATCATATTGGATATTCCACTAGCTTGTACAAAATTTTTGCCACCATCACTACTTCTAAATACATTATCTCCACCTAAAGTAATTACGTTTAAATCATCACTTGGATCAATTATAAATGCTTTTTCTCTTGAAGCAAAATTTACATTGTGATAAAAAGTTGTTTCTAAGTTTGCTTTAGAGATTTGCCAAGTTTTTCCTCCATCAAAACTAACATTTATTAATGTTGTAAAATAATTGTCTACACTTCCTCTAAATTCATACACCATATGATTAGGATTTTTCTTTGATACAGTCAATAATTGTGGCCATCTTGTATCGTAATTTTCATTTGTTATTTTTGTAATTGTATCATCATCTTTTATTGTATAAATACCATCCCAAGTTTGAACATAAATTACATTTCCTACAACGTCTAACCCTGTTACACCTTTTGTAGAAGCTTCGTTAGATATTGTTGGATCATTTTTAAATTCTGTATACTCTTTTTCAATTTTATTTGTTTGTGTATTTATTAAAAATAGTCCATATTGGTTTCCTAAGTATAATTTTCCATTATCTGTAAACCTTGTTATTCCATCTGCTACTATTGGATCATTTATTATTAAGGAAAATGTTTCTCCACCATCTTCTGATTTATATAGACCAACTTCGTTTTCTTTCAAACTTGTTAAAAGCCTATAATCTGAAGGTTTTGTTCTTATTTGTGTATCTCTTTTATATGGTGTAGAAAAATATAAGTCTGTTGAATAATTTTTATTAGAATCATAACTTGTTGGGTCAAACTCTAATCCATCCCATAAATATCTATATCCTCTAATACCAATTTTTAAAGTTTTATTCCATGTTTCTGCTTTATCGTAACTTATATGTATTCCACCAACATTCGAATATTGGCTTAGACCTAAAGTTGCAACATGATTTGTATTATGTGGGTCTATTGCAAACATTCCTGCACCTGGTGATGTTAAACCTGAATTTGCTCTTGTCCATGTTTTTCCATGATCTGTAGATTTAAATAATCCTGCCACATCTATTCCATATAACATTAAACTTCCATCGCTTGAGCTTTCAAGTGAAACTGGCCATTGGCTTCCAGCACCAGTTATTCCATATTGTTTCATTTTTTCGTTTGCCATTAATATTGGTTCATATGTAACTTTGCTATCTTCTGGTGTTATTTGTTCAAAATTATATTTATTATTTGTATTATCTCCAATTTGATTATTATTTATTTTTTTTACCAAGTAATGTAAATCTACTAAGTTAATTTTATTATCTTCATATATATCTGAATTTGTTTTTTGTTCATCTGCGAAATTTTCTAAACCAATTAAATATTTTTCTAATAATTGTATATCTTCGTTATTAATTTTTCCATCGAAATTAATATCACCTTTTTGAGTATTTGAACTAGTTTGAGTCGCATTAACATATATATTGTTTGTAAGAGAAAATACAATTAATAAAACTATAAATTTCTTATTTATTTTTTTATATCTCACAAATATACAAATTGTATATAGTAAGGCAATTGCAATAATAAAAATAGATATACTTTTCTTGTCTCCCGCCTGTGGTAATTTTTTGTTTGCAAGATTATCGTTTTGTTGTTCATCTTCACTTTCATTATTATTTACATCGTTGATTTTATTTTTGTCTGAATCAGAATTTTTTATATTAATATCTATTCCTTTTTCACTTAAAGTTTCTATTTCTTCATTATTTGTTTCATTAACAGTTTTTAGGTTTTTAACATATATTTTTGTACTTGAATTTTTAGCATTATTTTTACATTTTAATTTCACTTTTAAAATTTCTTCATTACCTATACTGCAATTTTTTGTAATTATAAATTTATTGTTACTTGAATTATATTGTAAATTTTCCCATGAATTCAAACTAGAAAAATTATTACTGGTTATTTCTTCAAAAATATCTTTATCGTACTGAATTTCTCCGCTATATGTATACAATTCATTATCTGTATTTAATAATTTTATCGAAATTTCTATTTCATCTTCATTTTGTAATGCTGTTTTATTAGTCAAAATCTCAACCTTTTGATTATCCGCATAAGATACTAAATTTAAACACATAATTGCAATAACATTTATTAAAAAAATTACTTTTTTCATGCATTCACCGCTTTTTTTATTATTTCTAACTCATAATACCATATTTTGCTTTAAAATACAATTAGATTTAATATTAATTTATAGTTTTATTTATTTTTACTCAATATTAAGATAAAAAAATCGATTTCACATACCGGGTCGCCGGAACGCCGACCCCTACAGCATTTGACAGTAATATTTATATCAAAAATAAAGATTTCCTATAACATAAAAATTTATGGCGGTCAAAGACCGCCATTACATGTAGTTATATATTAACATTATTTTAATTTAATGGTTTCATTGTTGGGAATAATAATACATCTCTTATTGATGCAGAATTTGTTAATAACATTATTAATCTATCTATTCCGATTCCAAGTCCACCTGTTGGAGGCATTCCATATTCAAGTGCAGTTATAAAGTCTTCATCCATCATGTTTGCTTCTTCGTCTCCTGCATCTCTTGCCTCTGCTTGTTTTTTAAATCTTTCATATTGGTCTATTGGATCATTTAATTCTGAATATGCATTTCCATATTCTCTACCACCAATAAATACTTCAAATCTTTCTGTTAATCTCTTATCACTTGGTTTTCTCTTTGTTAATGGTGATACTTCTACTGGATAATCATATATAAATGTTGGTTGAGTTAGCGTTTCTTCTACAAATTCTTCAAAGAATGTATTTATTATATCTCCTCTTGTTTTCTTAATAGGATCTATTTCTACTTTCTTTTCTTCTGCTATTTTAACTGCTTGTTCGTCTGTTTCTATTGCATTAAAATCTATTCCTGTAACTTCTTTTATTGCATCTATCATTGTAATTCTTTTCCATGGTGATTCTAAGTCTATATCTACTCCTTGATAGTTTATTTTAGCTGTTCCTAATACGTTTTGAGCTACTGTTCTAAACATATCTTCTGTTATATCCATCATGTCATTGTAATCTTCATAGGCTGAATATAATTCTATGTTTGTAAATTCTGGGTTGTGTTTTATATCCATTCCCTCATTTCTAAACATTCTTCCCATTTCGTATACTTTGTCAAATCCACCTACTATTAATCTTTTTAGATATAGTTCGTTTGCAATTCTTAAATACATATCTATATCTAATGTATTGTGATGTGTTATAAATGGTCTTGCTGCTGCTCCACCTGCTATTGTATTTAATATTGGTGTATCTACTTCTAGGTATCCTTTACTATCTAAGTATGCTTTTACTTCTTTGATTATTTTACTTCTTAATATAAATGTTTCTTTTACTTCTGGATTTACTATTAAGTCAACATATCTTTGTCTATATCTTAAGTCAACATCTTTTAATCCATGGAATTTTTCTGGTAATGGTCTTAAAGATTTTGAAAGTAGTGTTACTTCTTTTGCATGAACAGAAATTTCTTCTGTTCTTGTTTTAAATACAAAACCTGTTATTCCAATTATATCTCCTATATCATATGTTTTAAATAGTTTATAACTTTCTTCTCCTAAATCGTTTATACTTACATAACTTTGTATTTTTTCATCGCAATCTTGAATTGTACAGAAAGATGCTTTTCCCATTATTCTTTTTGCTATAATTCTACCTGCAACAGTTACATCTTTTTGTTCAAATTTTTCATAATTAGCTTTTACTTCTCCTGCTGTGTTTGTTCTATTAAATTTTGTAACTTCAAATGGGTCTTTTCCAGCCTCTTGTAATTCCTTTAATTTATCTCTTCTTATTTGCATTAAATGATTCATATCTAATTCTTGTTCTTGATTATTATTTTCTTGCATTTTAACGTCTCCTTACTTTATAAAATTTCCATCCTATTATACCCTAAAAAGGTATTATTGTAAACAAAAATATGCAAAAAACAAAAAGTTCTGGCTATTAAACCAGAACTTTTCCCCCGCTGTTTTTTATTTAAGAAAGATAATTTTCAATAATCTTTCTTATAGTTATAAACTTAAGTTCATTTCCTTCATCCTTTGTCAATTTCTTCATATCTAATATATCAGAAATTCTCATAGGCAAATCATAGTGGTGCTCCAAGCGCATGGAGTTATCATCATCCCAACGATAATAAAGTTTAACCACAAATGCAGCCATAGCTCTTAATTCCATATCAACCTGTGGGCTTCTTTTTTCCACTCTTACTCCTTTTTCATTTTCATAAAAAAGAAGCACATGTTTAGAGCCCTCTAACTTTATGCCCTCATACCATGCTTTAGCTTCATTAAGAATAAATCTAGGCTCCACATAAACCTTTTTTTCAACAAGATTATATAATCCTGTTATTTTCACTTTAACCATATTGCTACCTCCTTGTTGCTATTGTGCGGGGTTTTTAATGTGTTACTTTGTTATTATATAACTTTTTATGTAAATTTACAAGTATTTTCTTATTTTTTATTAAAATTTTGTTACAGTTTAGAAAAAAATGTAGTGGGCGCCGCCTACCCTTACATACAAAACAAGAATTTCCTATAATACAAAAAAGCAGGGAAAAAATTTCTTTCCCTGCCACTTAGCTACTTATAGCAAAAGTATTCTGTTCCAATTTTCATATAGAGACCTGACCCTTGCAAAAATTGTGCTTGAAAAACTACATTATCTGGCACATCAATAATAGTATTGCCTGATAACACAGCTTTTGCATTTTTCCAAACCTTTTTTGATGGTTCTTTATAATAGCCACTATTTTTTTTATCAGTACAAGCGTACTGATGGTTTTGGAATATAACACCTCTTATTGTATTAGGATAATCTTTATCTTTTATCCTATTTAAAACAACCCGACCAACAGCTTGCTGACATGCATCATTTTGATCACTTGCTTCTCCATTAATAAGATGTGCCATAAGATTTAAAGCAATTTTTCGTTTACGTGCTTTTTTTCTTGCAATTTTTTCAAGTTCAACTGCTCTATCTCCTTTTGCCGTTTCTTTACCAGTTATCATTCTACTCATGGTTGATTGATGTTCTGATAAAGCACTCTCCTGACTTTCCGTTTTTGTTTGATCTGCATCCTGTTGTACTATTTCGTATGAATCTTCTGCACTAATTACATCATCAGGCAGTTTAGATTCTACCGAACTAATACACGCAGCTGTCGTTACTATAGCCATTGATAGGAAACCTGCTATAAAAATTGAGATAACCTTAACTACAATAAACAATGCCTGCTTTGCCGATCGCACTTTTTCTTCAGTCATAAAACCTCCTAACGTGAGCACTTTTTAATTTACAAAAAGTGCCAATTAATTTGCTACAATCTTTATTATATCACTTTTTCTTGCAAAAATCTACAATTACGTAAATTTTATTAAAATTTTATTAGTTTCTTTCGACATTTTATGCTATTTTTTTATTTTCTCCTCTTAAAATTTTTGCATGTTCAATTGTTTCTTTTGTTACTTTTCCGCTTGCAATTCTTGCAACTTCTTTTAAAGTTTGTTCTTCATTTAATAATTCTACTTTTGTTTTCGTTTTATTTTCTTCTACTTCCTTATGAATGTAATAATTATAATCTCCTTTTGCAGCAATATTTGCTAAATGTGTTACAATTAAAACCTGGTGTTTATTTGATATTATTTTTAATTTTTCTCCTACTTTATCTGCTGCTAATCCACTTATTCCTGTATCTATTTCATCAAATACTAATGTTTCTGTTTTATCTACATCCGCTAATACTGTTTTTATTGCAAGCATTATTCTAGAATTTTCTCCTCCTGATGCTACTTTTGCTAAACTTTTCATATCTTCACCAATGTTTGTTCTTATATTGAATTCCACACTATTTAAGCCATTTTTATTAAATTCATTTTCTGTATATTTAACTTCAACTTTGAACTCGGAATTTGCCATTTCTAAATCTTTTAATTCTTTGTTTATTCCATTTGATAACTTTATTGCGTTTTTACTTCTTATTATATTTAGTTTTTGGGCAATTTCTTTCATTTTCATTTCTAATTCTTGTTTTTGTGTATTTAGTTTATTTATATAATCTTCTAAACCTTCTATTTGTTGAATTTCTTTTTCTAATTCATTTTTATATGCTAAAATTTCTTGGATATTATTTCCATATTTTCTTTTTAATGTATATATTAAATCTAATCTTTCTGCTATTTCTATTTTTTTGTTCTCATCAAAATATACATCATTATTACTATCTTGTAAGTCTCTATTTATTTCTTGTAAATCGTAGTATACACTTTTTAGTGCTTTTGATATATTTTCATATTCTTTACTATATTCTTCTATTTTTTCCATATTTCTAACAGCTGTGCTTATTGATTCTATTGCTGAATTTTCTATTAATTCGTTTGCTTTATATAAATTGTTATATATTTTTTCTGAATTGTTTATAAGTCTATTTTCGTTTTCTAATTCTTCTTCTTCTCCTAATTTTAGGTTTGCTTCTTCTATTTCATTTACTTGATATCTTAATAAATCTAATTTTCTCTGTTTTTCTTTTTCATCTCCATAGTTAGAATTTAATTCATTTTTTACATATAAATATTTTTCATATAAACTTCTATAGTTATTTTTTAGTTCATGTATTTCTTCATCTGCAAAACTATCTAAATATTCTATTTGATTGTTTGTATCTAATAAATTCAAATTATCATTTTGGCCATGGATATCTATTTTTTTACTCATAAATTCTTTAAGTTCTGCTACTGTAACTAATCTTCCATTTATTTTACATATATTTCTTCCTTTTAAATTTATTTCTCTTGAAACTATAATATTTTCTTCAGAGTTTTCATTAAAGATTTGTGCTTCTACAAAAGAATATTCTTCTCCCTTTCTTATCATTTCTTTTGAGAATCTACCGCCCGAAATTATATTTAAAGAGTCTATTATTAATGTTTTACCTGCTCCTGTTTCTCCTGTTAAAACATTAAATCCACTATTTAAATTTATTGTTAATTCATCTATAATTCCTATATTTTTTATATGTAAAATATTTATCATTTCTGTGAGCCCCCTATTTTAATTTTTTGAATGCTTCTTCAGTAATTTTGTTTATTTTATTTTTTAGTTCAAAACTGTCTAATAAATTATTTTCATTTTTTTCTATGTATAATAAGTATTCTATATTTCCTGCTGGTCCTTTAATTGGCGAATAGTCTAAATTTAATATCTCAAAACCTATTTTATTTATTTGCTCTATTATGCTTTCGAGAATTTTTTTATGTATTTTTATATCTTTTACTACTCCATTTTTATTTAGGTTTTGTTTTCCAACTTCGAATTGAGGTTTTATTAAAATAACAGCATTTCCTTTTATTTTTAATAATTCATAAATTTTGGGTATTACCTGCACTATTGATATAAATGATACATCTGTTGATATAAAGTCTATTGTATTAAAATCTTTTACATCTATGTCTTTTATGTTTGTTCCTTCTAAATTAATAACTTTTTCATTATTTATTAATTTTTCATCTAATTGGTCATGACCTACATCTACACTATAAACTTTTTTTGCTCCATTTTGTAACATAACATCTGTAAATCCTCCTGTTGATGCTCCTATATCTATACATATTTTATTATTTAAATTAATTTCAAAAACATTTACAGCTTTTTCTAATTTTAATCCTCCACGACTTACATATTTTAGAGTTTCTCCTCTTACTTCTATGTTATCTTCTTCTGAAATTAATTTACTTGATTTTGTTATTTGTATATTATTAACATATATATTTCCGCTATCTATTGCATATTTTGCTTTTGCTCTACTTTTAAAATAGCCTTTTGTTACAAGTATTGAATCTAATCTTTCTTTAATTTCCATATTTTCTCCTTTTGCGAATTTGTGTTTGTATATGTATTATATACTTTAATTTTAATTTGTCAACAGTTTTATGAAAATTTGTTCTATTTTTTTGTTTTTTATTGACTAATTCATATTTTTTATGTTATAGTATTAGTTGTTAATGGCCCGTTGGTCAAGCGGTTAAGACGCAGCCCTCTCAAGGCTGAATCATGGGTTCGATTCCCGTACGGGTCACCAAAATTACTTACGAATCTACAATTTATAGTAGATTCTTTTTTGTGCTAAATTTTATGGAATCGAAAAGGACGTGCCTGAATGTAATGAGGGCAAAAACAGTCCAGTGGACTGTTTTTAGGACGCGGCTCGCCGATTCCCGTACGGGTCACCAAAAAAATAAAAAGTCGATATTAAATCGACTTTTTATTTTTTTATTAAATTGGTATGTATGGTGTTGGATTTATACAGTTTTTAAATCCTCCTGGCGATGTTCTTATTTCAAAATGTAAGTGTGGTCCTGTTGCATTTCCTGTTGCTCCTACATTCATTATTTGTTGTCCTTTGCTTACTATTTGTCCCTCACTAACCTTTAATGAACCTGAAACTCCATGTGCATAGAAACTATATATTCCGTTTCCATGTGAAATCATTACATGAGTTCCATATGAACCTGAGTTATTTACAGCTTGTACTACTTTTCCATCTCCTACTGCAAATATTGGATTTCCTGCTACCCCATTAAAGTCAATTCCTGTATGGTAACCTGTTGACCAATATTTTCCAGAAGCTCCATATCCTGTTCCTATGTATCCTCCGTTTACAGGTCTTATAAATCCATATGAACTTGTATCTCCTGTATTTGCGGATCCATTGTTATTTCCTGATGAATTTGAATTATTTTTACTATTATTATTTGATGTATTATTTTTAGGTGGCACATATTCTGAGTATTTTTTAATTTTTGCTGCGATTTCTTTATCTTCTTCTTGTAATTGCTCTATTTCTTTTTGTATATCTTTTTCTTCACTTGATAATTCTGCAACCTTTTTATTCTTTTCATCTTTTGCTGATGCTAATTCTACAGTTTTGGCTTGTTTGCTTGATTTTGTTGTTTGTAAATCTTTTTTATTATTTTCTAAATCTGTTTTTGCATTTTCTATTTCATTCTTTTGATTTTCAATCTTTTCTAGTAAATCTGTATCATAACTTGTAATTTCAGAAACTAAATACCAGTTTGATATTAAATCTGAAAAATCTTCTGATGATAATAAAACATCTAAATACGTTGTATCTCCTGCCTCATACATTGAAACTAATCTTTGTTTTAAACTTTCTTCTTGGTTTGTGTAATCTTCTTGAGCTTTTTCTAATCTTTTTTCATTTTCTTTTATTGAATTATTTAAATCTTCTACTTTATTATCTAGTTCTTCTATTTCGCTTTGATAATCAGATATTTTTTCAGTTAAGTTTTCAACTTCGGTTAAGGTATCAGATTTTTCTGTTTGAACATTTTCCAAATCATCTTTTTTTTCATTTATTTGATTTTGTATATCACTTTGTTGATTTTTCAATTCCGACTTTGATGTCGCAAAACATATTGGCATAATTGTAATAACTAAGGTAGTAAATATTGCAATTAATTTAATACTTATTTTTTTCATTTTAATCCTCCGTATTATTATTTTCTTCTACTTTTGTATTTGATGTAATGTATGTTAGTGGATTTACTGGCTGTCCATTTACTCTTACTTCAAAATGTGCATGTGCTCCTGTTGAATATCCTGTTGAACCAACTTTTAATATACTATCACCTTTTTTCACAGTTTGTCCTACAGTAACTAAAATTTCACTTCCGTGCGCATAAAGAGTTGAAACTCCACCTCCATGGTCTATTATGACCATATTTCCATAGGCTGTATTGAAACCTGCTTTAGTAACAATTCCATCATTAGCAGCTATAAAATTAGCTCCTATTGGTGCTCCAATATCTACACCTGTATGCAATTTATAAACTCCAGTAATAGGATGTGTTCTCATTCCATAATTTGAAGTTATACGTGTATAACCTGGAACTGGCCAAGCCATTTCTCCTCCAATATATTGTGTATCTAAATTAGCTGTAGTAATTTGTGAAATTTCTGATTCTATAGCTAAAATCTGATCTCTGTATTCATCTATTTTTGCAGATAAAGCTGTTTCTTCTTCTGTTAATTTACTTGCTGCTTCATCTTTTAATAATTTTGTATTATACAAAATTACCTTCTTTTTTTCATAATTTGCTTTTATTGTATTGTACTCAGTTTGCTGAGTTTCTAACATTTTTTTATTGTGTTCAATTTGACTTTTTTCTCTTTCAATTTTGTCAAGTAAATCTTCATCATAATTTGTAAGTTCAGCCATTAAATAATAATTAGATATAAAATCAACTATATTTTTTGAACTTAATATAAAATCTAAAAAAGAAGTATCTCCTGCTTCATACATTGTTACAAGTCGTGTTTCTAATAATTTTTCTTGTTCATCATAATCTCTTTGTGCAATGTCCAATTTTGACTGAATTTCTTCCATAGAATTTTCTAATTCATCTATTTGTTTCCCCCATTCATCTATTTGAACTTGATATTCAGAGATACTTTGACTTAAATTTTCAACTTGTTGCATATTAGCAGATAACTCCTCTTGAATAATACCTAATTTACTATCTGCTTCATTCTTTTGATTTTGTAACTCATTTTGTTGATTTATTAAATCTGTAAGTTCATCTGCAAAAGTAATTGAATTGTAAAATATAATTATAGCTATTAACCCAATAGCAATTAAAGCTTTTTTCATTTCAATTACCTTTCCTTTCTATTTCCTACACATCCAAGTATTTTCTCATAGAAATACTACTTCCTATAATACCTATTCCAACACCTAAAATTAAATATACGGCTACTATTAAATTAAACATTTGTGCAAAACTTAATAGACTAATATTCATAGATGCAATTACTTGTGATGCAATAATTTTTTGCGAAACAACATTATATAAAACTCCAACAACTAATATTGATAAAGCTCCTGCTAAAATTCCTATAACAATACCTTCTATAATAAAAGGCCATCTTATAAAACTATTTGTTGCTCCAACATATTTCATTATTGAAATTTCTTTTCTTCTTGCATGTACTGTTAATTTTATTGTATTTGAAATAATAACTATAGAAATTATTACTAAAAATACCAATATAACTCCTGTTACTATTCTAACCCCATTTGCAATTTTTATTAATGTAGATACAGTTTCATCTTTGCTTGTTATATTTTTTAATTTGTCTCCAACAACATTTTTAATTTCTGTTTGAACTCTACTTGTTTCATTTAAATCTGTTAAAGTAACAACATATGATGCTGGAAATATATTATTTTCTTCAAATCCAGTTAATAAATATTGTTTATCTTTAAATTTTTCTTTCATTTGATTTAAAGCATCTTCTTTTGAAACAAAAGTAATTGTATTTACTCCATTTATATTTTTTAAATCTTCTCCAATTTTTTCTACATCTTCATCTGAGACCTCTGTATTTATAAAAACTTGTATTCCTTGTGCAGACTCTATTTGTTCCATTATACTGTTAATGTTTTCTCCTATCATAAAAAACACACCAAATATTAACATTGTAAAACACATTACAAGTAAAGAAGCACTTGTCGATTTTTTATTTTTTAATGTATTTCTAAATCCTTCTTTTAGATAATACCCTATTATATTAAATCTCACTGTCATAACCACCTTTTTCATCTCTTATTATATTACCATTTTCAATACGAATAACCCTTTTGTTCATTCTATCAACAATATCTTTTGCATGTGTTGCAACTACTATTGTTGTTCCTCTTGCATTTATTTCTTTTAATAAATTCATAATTTCCCAAGCTGTTTCTGGGTCTAAATTTCCTGTTGGTTCATCCGCAATAATCATTGAAGGATTGTTTACTAATGCTCTTGCAAGTGCAACTCTTTGTTGCTCTCCACCAGATAATTCATTTGGATACATTTTTGCTTTTCCACTTAAGCCTACTAAAGATAATACCATTGGAACTTGTCTTCTAATGTGTCTTGGTGTTGCTTTTACTATATACATTGCAAATGCAACATTTTCATACACTGTTTTATCTGGTAAAAGTCTAAAATCTTGAAAAACAACTCCCATACTTCTTCTTAAAAAAGGAACTCTGTTTTGTTTTAAAAATGTTGTATCTTTCCCATTTATTATTATATTTCCAGAAGTAGGTTCCTCCTCTTTTAAAATAAGCTTTATTAAGGTAGATTTACCAGAACCAGATTGTCCTACTAAAAATGCAAATTCGCCTTTATTTATAACAAAATTAGCATTTTTTACAGCCTCTGTTCCTGTACTATATGTTTTATTTACGTTTCTAAACTCTATCATTTTTTTCTCCTTATGTACATAATTTTAATCATTATAATGATAACAATAAAATAAAATTTATGCAATAGAAAAACGCTAAAAAAACCCAAAATATTTTTGGGCTTTTTGTAATAATAAATCAAAAAATTATATTACTTTTTGATTTATTAGTTAAATATTTTTAATAATCTTCATTTTCATCAAAATCTAAATCTGAATCTATTCCATCAAATTTTATCTCAACTTCAGGTTCTTTATATACTTTATTTTTCTTATGTTTATTTTGTTTTTTCATTTGAATTTTTTGCTCTTGTTTCTGTTCTTCTTTTTTATTATTCATTTGTTTATTTATTAAGTTGTTTGTTTTATCTACTAAATCTGGAATATAGTCTAAAAGCTTGTCTATTGCTGAAGAATGGTCTATTGGAAGTAATTTAACATTATTGGATTGTATTACTAAAAATGCTACTGGTATAATTTTTACTCCAGCTCCGCTTCCACCTCCAAATGGTAATCTATACTGAATATCTTCATCTTTATCTCTTTTGCTATATTCATCTATTGTTTCTCCACTAAATTCACTTCCACCTGCAGCAAATCCAAATGTTACTTTAGAAATTGGAATTATTGTTATATTATTATTTGAAATAATTGGTTCCCCTACTATTGTATTTACATCTACCATATCTTGTATACTATTCATAGCTGTAAGCATTAAACCTTCTATTGGATGTTCTCCCATTTTTATCATCTCTCTTTCTTAAAATTAACCACATTATATTTATAATATGTATCATTTTTAGGCTAAATATACAGTTTAAGTCTATTTTATATACAAAATTTTCAACATATATTGGCATAACTCTATATTTACAATTTTTGTTACCTGCTTTTACTAATAAACATGATAAAAAACTAGAAATAATTGGAATTATTAATGTGGTAAACATTATATCTATTGTTCCTATTTCTAAATTTAAATCTAATTTTTGCAAATTTATTTTCTTTAATAAATTTATTTTTTCTTTATTACTTTTTGGTAGATTTTTTACAATCTTTTTAGTATCTATTTTTTCAACTTTTTGCTTATTATAAATTTTCTTTAATTTTTTGTTATCTAATTTAATTTCTAAAAATTTTAATTTATTAAAAATATATAATCTAACTTTTATGCAAAAATTATCTGGTATTTCTTTTAGCGTATTTGAATACGAAAAATTTTCTATCTCAAATTCAAACCTTAAAGAAATTACAATAAATTCAACAAGTATAATTAATAATAAAAAAAATAATAACATAAACAAAATCCTTCCTTTTTGTATATATTATTATTTTTCACTTTTTTTATTTTATTAATCATATCTAGTACTTCTATATTTTACTTTAAGCATCATTTTCCAAATATTATCTTCTAATGTATAACATCTATGTAATCCATATAAATTTAATTCTTTACTTTTGTTTATTTTGTTATCTGTTAAATTTTGTATAAATCCTGCGTTTTCTAATTCTTTTCTTGTTTCTTCTCTTGTAAGTCCACAAGGGTATGTAAATACTTTTATTTGTTTTTTGCCTAAATGTTCTTCTATTTGAGAATGTGCATATTCAACATCTTGAACAGCTTCATTTGTTTCTTTTTGGTCAAAGTTGTAATGTTCTTTTCCGTGGGTATTTATTGTAACTAATCCTGTTTCATCTAGCTCTTTTATTTGTTCCCAACTCATATAGCCTTCTTTGCCCACACAATTATCTATTACATATATGCTAACTGGAATATTATATTTTTTTATTATATCTAATGCTATTTTATAATTTCCTTCATAACCGTCATCAAAGTCTACTAAACAAGTATGTTTATTTATAGGTGTTTCTCCATTTTTATATTTAACTAAATCTTCATAGGAAATAACTTTATAACCTAATTTTAATAATCCATTTATTTGCTTTTCGAAAGTTTCTTTATCTGTTTGCATATAATCGTATTCTATTTGTTCTTTATTTTCTACTATATCGTGATATAGAAATATTGGAATTTCTAAATTTTTTTCACTTATATAATATTCTTTGTTCCATGTTGCAATTTCATAAGTTGCAAATGCAACAATTATTAAAATTATTGTTGTTATTATTCCTATTATAATTTTATTATTTTTTTTCATGATATTTTCCTTATATATATATATATTTAGACAAAATAATCAATTAATCTAAAATTTCATCGAGGCTCCCCATTCACGACATTCTAACAAAATTTTAAAAATTTTGAAGAATGTCGGAAAGGTCCCCACTTGCCTCGCGAAATTTAATCTTAATTATTATTTTGTCTTTTATTATATTTTAATTTTGAATGTCAAATATAATTGTTTTGAAATACCGCGTAAGCGACCAAACGATATTACTTAAAATTTTATTTTGTTTCCATAGTAGGCATCTGTTAATATTTGTTTTAATTCTGGTATTAATGGTAAACGTGGATTTGCTGTTGTACATTGGTCTTCAAAGGCTCTATCTGCTAATGTGTCTATATTTTCGAAGAAGTCTTTTTCATCCACTCCTGCTTCTTGTAATGATTTTGGTATATTTAGGTATCTATTTAATTCTTGTATTTCTTTTATTAAAGATTGTACTCCATCTTCTTTTGTATCTGCTTTTAATCCCATTTTTTTAGCTATTGTTGCATATTTTTCATCTGCTATAAAGTATTCATATTTAGGGAATGATACAAATTTTGTTGGTTCTTCTGAATTGTATTTTACTACATATGGAAGTAATATTGCATTTAATCTTCCATGTGGTAAATGGTATGCTGCTCCTAATTTGTGTGCTAAAGAGTGGTTTATTCCTAAAAATGCATTTGAAAATGCCATGCCTGCCATTGTACTTGCATTGTGCATTCTTTCTCTTGCTTCTTTATTTGAACCATTATCATAACATTCTTTTAAATTTTTAATTACTAATTCAGCTGCTTTTTCTGCTAATGCATCTGTATAATCTGAAGCCATGTTTGATACATATGCTTCTAGTGCATGTGTTAATACATCCATTCCTGTATCTGCTGTAATAGATTTTGGAAGTGATGTAACTAAGTCAGGGTCAACTATTGCAACATCTGGTGTTAATTCGTAATCTGTTAATGGATATTTTTTGTTTTGAACTTTATCAGATATTACAGCAAATGATGTAACTTCTGAACCTGTTCCAGAGGTTGTTGGTATTGCTACCATTTTACATTTTTCTCCTAATTTAGGGAATTTGTAAGTTTTCTTTCTTATATCTAAGAATTTTAATTTCATTCCTTCAACATCTGCATCTGGATGTTCGTAAAATAGCCACATTCCTTTTGCAGCATCTATTGCAGAACCTCCACCTAATGCTATAATAACATCTGGTTTAAAGCTTTCTATCGCTTGAACACCTCTTTTTATTGTTTCAAAAGATGGGTCTGGTTCAACACTTGAAAATATTTCTGAATGAACATATTGTTGTCTTTTTCTTAGATGATAAAGTATTCTATCTACATATCCTAATTTTACCATTCCTTCATCTGTAACAATGAAAGCTCTTGTTATATCTGGCATTTTCTCTAAATATTGAATTGCACCAGCTTCAAAATATATTTTTTCTGGAACTTTAAACCATTGCATATTAACTCTCCTTTTCGCTACTCTTTTAATATTAATTAAATTAACACTTGAAACATTTGATGTTGTTGAGTTTTTTCCAAAACTTCCACAACCAAGTGTTAAAGATGGTAAATTTGTGTTATAAATATCGCCAATTCCACCATGTGATGATGGAGAGTTTACAATTATTCTTCCAACTTTTACTCTTTCAGAAAATTCTAATATTGTTTCTTCATCTTCTGAATGTATTACAGCAGAATGTCCTAATCCACCATTTTCTAGTAATTTTTCTGACTTTTCTATTCCTTCTTCTTTGTTTTCAACTATATAATAAGCAAGTACAGGACTTAATTTTTCTTTTGAAAATGGATAATCTTGCCCTATTTTCTCCTCATATACAACTAAAACTTTTGTAGTTTTTGGTACTTCAAATCCTGCTTGTTTTGCTATATTATATGCGCTTTGGCCAGGTATTTTAGAGTTTAACTTTCCATCTTGGAACATTGCATTTTGTAGTTTTTCTTTTTCTTCTTTGCTTACAAAATAGCAACCTGCTTTTCTCATTAAGCTTTCAAATTCTTCATATATTTCTTTATCTACTATAACTGCTTGTTCAGAAGCACAAATCATTCCATTATCAAATGATTTTGACATTACTAAATCATTTACAGAAGTTTTTAATTTTGCTGTTTTATCTATATAACAAGGAACATTTCCTGGTCCAACACCTAGTGCTGGTTTTCCGCATGAATATGCTGCTTTTACCATTCCTGTTCCACCTGTTGCTAAAATCAAATCTACTGCTGGATTATTCATTAATAAATTTGTTGCTGTAACAGATGGTTCTTCTATCCATAAAATACAATTTTCTGGAGCACCTGCTTTTATTGCTGCATCACGTACAATTTTTGCCGCTTCTACACTACATTTTTGTGCAGATGGATGAAATCCAAATATTATTACATTTCTTGTTTTAGCCGCAATCATAGATTTAAAAATTACTGTTGAAGTTGGGTTTGTAACAGGTGTTACACCAGCTATAATTCCAATAGGTTCAGCAATTTTTATATAATCATCTTCATCATTTTCTTCAATAATTCCAACAGTTTTATCATATTTTATACTATGATATATATAATCTGTTGCAAATAAGTTCTTTGTTATTTTATCTTCATATACACCACGACCAGTTTCTTCAACTGCCATTTTAGCGAGTTTCATATGATTTTCAATACCAGCCATAGACATTGCTTTTACAATGTTATTTACTTGTTCTTGATTTAATTTCATATATTCTTTTGAGGCTATTTTAGCCTTCTCTATTAGTTCATTTATGCTATTTTTTATCTTAAGTTCTTCGTTTTCATCTATCTCAGACATAACTTCCTCCTTAGTGTTTATTATATGTAATTATTATATATTATAACCAATTTTTGTCAACCAAAATAATATTTTTATCTGTTTTTTTCTTCCTCATCTTGTATTTCTACTATATTTCCAGTTTTTTCTATTGTTATTGGTGTATCTATTAAATCTTTTGCTTGTATTTCTTTAACAAAGTTCTTTTTTCCTTCTATTTTTAATAAGCTATCTTTTAATTCCTTTTCTACTTGTTCATTATTTATTAAGGTTTTTGAAATAGTTCTTGCTTCTTCATATGAATAAATTCCATCCTTATATAAATTTATTACTATATCTTTTTTTCTTCTCTCTACAGCTTTACTTCCTTTTATGCATTCAAAAGATTTTTGTACTAATATCTTTTTTCCTTCTGTATCAAATATAGTATTTTTTCTAAGATATGTATTACCATGTTCATCTTTTTCTTGGTATCCACTTGGTAATTCTCCATTTTTTATTTTTTCTTGTAATTTTCTTTCCTGCTCTAATGCCTTTTCTACTACCTTAACTTTTGATGTATCTAATTGCATACATCCTAGTAGTTCTCTCATATGTAGTAGAGTTTCATTATTTATATAATTTAATATTATTTTATTTGTTATTATATCTATTTTAGTATTTTCAATTTCAGAATTTATACTTTCAATATCTACTTGTTTTTTCTTTGTTTTCTTGTCCTTTTTATTTTCTAACTTGTTATCTTTTACACTTTCTAATAAATTTGACAATTCTGTATCTGAAATATGTTTGTAAAACTTCTTGATAGCTTTAATTCTTTTTTCAATATTATCAATACTTGAAATCGTTGTATATAAAATATTTCTGTCTTCATTATCTAAGTATTCAATTTTCTTTTCTAATATTTTTAAAATATCATCATCTTTTAATGTTGGAATTATAGATTTTAAAATTTCTTTATCATCTATCTTATGTATTGCCTTTTGTAATGCTTGAGCTCTTTTATTTTTATCTTGTATACTTAAAATAATATTTTCCAAATTTTTATCTTTATTAAAATCTTCTACACTTTCCACTTTTTCAAAATCTTTAGAATTCAATATTTTTCTAATTTCACGTTTTGCTTTCCATTTTTCAATAATTCCCATTATTCTTCACCTCTTAAACATCTTTAATTATACAATATTAAAAATAATAATGCAATAGAAAAGGCGACCCTTGGTCGCCACTTTATTTATTGTATATATATTTTTGTGGATTCACAGCAGTCCCATTTATGTGAATTTCAAAATGTAAATGGGAACCTGTTGAATTTCCTGTTGAACCTACTGCCGCAATAATATCTCCAGCTTTCACTTTTTCTCCAACTTTAGCATATAATTTGCTACAATGAGCATACCAGGTTTCAACTCCATTTTCATGTTGTACTTTTATTAAATTTCCATAAGATCCTTTGTTAGCTGCAAATATTACCTTTCCAGAACTACAAACTTTTATGTCTGTTCCTTTTGGTGCAGCTATATCTAAACCTGTATGAGCACCACTTCTCACTCTGCTAACTTCTGCAAATCTTGAAGTTATACTTCCTGAAACTGGTTTTACTGCAATTGCAACATCATTAACAACAGCTATTGCATCTTTATTTTCTTCTTCTTTAATTTGAACATTTGCAATTTCACTAATTTTTTCAACTGCATTTTCTGCTTCTACTGTATTTACTTTTTCCTCAGAATAAACTTGTTTTATGTTTACATCTATCTTTTGATCTTCACTATTATATTGTTCATTTAAAGTTTTTATAGTATTTTCAGCATCTTCTTCTGTTTTTACATATGTTTTTATATCATTATCTACCGTAATTCCATATGCAGTATATGTTGTTTTAGAGTTTTCTTTTACTGTTTCTAGAACTTCTTGTTCATTAGTAGTAACCGTATTTTCCACTAATTTAAACTCGTAATTTGGTTTTGAATCGACAGTTATAAATGCTATGCTTTCGTTTTCTTTATTATCTGTAAATTCATTAATTAAACTATTAAATTCATTTTTATTTTTCACATATCCAATTTCTGTACCATTTATTTCTACTTTGTATAAAGGTTTGTACTTAATTAAGATTATACCTATTATAAGAATTAAAGCTACTGCTATTATTTTTGTTACTTTTAAAATTTCTTTCGTGCAGTGTTTTATTCTCGATTTAAAAATATAATTCACTCTCCTTTTACTGTATTTTTATGCACAGCCAAAATCTATTATACTACATATTGTTGACATTTTCAAGTTATGTATACCAAAAAACTTGCAAATTAACAAAAATTTGCAAGTTTAAATCCTAATCATTTCAAAATATGGTTATGTTACCTCTTTTTTCCTTTATTTTTCTTCTTTTTTCTTGTATTCTTCTAAAGCAATGGCTAATTGATCTGGGCAAGAAGTTCCTTTATAGCCGCATTGTATTCCTTTTAATTTTTTTATTATTTCATCTATAGTTAAGCCTTCAATTAATTTAGCAACACCAACAGTATTGCCTGGACATCCACGTACGATTTTTACACTTTTTACAATATCGCCTTCAATTTCAAAAATCATTTTTTGTGAACAAACACCTTTTGGTTCATATATATATTCCATTTCCTTTTCCTCCTTTTAATAGACCTGTCCCTAATACCGACAAATTGTCGCTTGGGGGACTGTCCCCAATGCGGACAAAAAAATGACCCTAAGGTCATTTTTGTTTCTTTATTTATTATTCTGCTGATTCTTCTTCTGGAGCGTTGTAAGCTTCTAATATAGCAGCTTGTATTTTCTCTCTAGTTTCAGCATTGATTGGATGAGCTATATCTTTGAATTCTCCGTTTGGAGTTTTTTTGCTTGGCATAGCAATAAATAACCCATCTTTTTCGATAACTTTGATATCGTGTACTACGAATTCATTATCGAATGTTACAGAAGCAACAGCTTTCATTCTGTTTTCTGAATTTACTTTTCTTAAACGTACATCTGTTATTTGCATTTTGTGCACCGCCTTCCAATGTTTTTTATTTTGTACATTTCTTCTTATGTACATTAATATTATTCGGCAAAAAAATATTTTTTCCTTCTTATTTTTCAAAAAAAATTAACAATTTTAATCTCTCTTCATATTATAAATAAAGTATTGTATTTTTTGCTGGTTAAGTGTATAATTTAAAAGCTAATAAAAAAATTGGGGGTTATTTTATGCCAAATATAGATTTAATTAAAAAATATAATAGAGTACATATGCTAGGTATTGGTGGAGTAAGTATGAGTGGTATCGCTGAAATTTTAAATAATTTTGGTGTTGTTGTTACTGGTTCAGATATGAACGATTCTGAAATTATACATAAACTTATTTCTAATAATATTAAAGTTACTATTGGACATAATTTAGAGGATTTATCTAAGGCAGAAGCAGTTATTTATTCTGCTGCTATTAAAGATACAGATCCTGAAATGGTTAAAGCAAAAGAACTAAATATTCCAACTATAGAAAGATGTGACTTTTTAGGAATGCTAACAAAGGCTTTTGAAAATACTATTGGTGTTTCTGGTACTCATGGAAAAACCACTACAACTTCTATGGTTTCTTTATGTTTTATTGAAGCAGGTTTAGACCCAAGTATACAAGTTGGAGCTATTTTAAAGGCTATAGATGGAAATTATAGAATTGGTAATAGCGAGAACTTTATAATTGAAGCTTGTGAATATGTTGAAAGCTTTTTAAAATTCTATCCTAAAGCAGAAATAATTTTAAATATAGATAATGACCATTTAGATTATTTTAAAAATATAGAAAACATCCAAAAAGCATTTGCAAAATATGTAAGAATTATTCCTGATGATGGACTTTTAGTATTAAATGGTGATGATTCTAGATGCTTAGAACTTGCAAAAGAGACTAATGCTAAAACTTTAACATATGGTATTACAAATAAAAATACAGATTTCTTTGCAGTTAATATTTCTTTTGATAATGATGGTTTTCCTGAATTTGATGTTTATAAAGATCAAAAATTTTATAACAGATTTAAACTTTATGTACCAGGAATGCATAATATTTTGAATGCTTTAGCTTGTATTTCTTTATGTGATTCTTATGGTATTTCTAGTGAAACAATAAAAACAGCTTTAACAAAATTTAGAGGCGCTGATAGGCGTTTTGAGTATAAAGGGAAAGTAAATGGTTCTAGTATATTTGATGACTACGGTCATCATCCAACAGAAATTTTAGCCACAGCTAAAGCCTTAATGAATAAAAAGTATAATAAATCTTGGGTTGTTTTTCAACCACACACATATAGTAGAACTTTTAATTTATTGGAGGACTTTGCACATAGCTTGCTAAACTTTGATAATATAATTGTTATAGATATTTATGCTGCGAGAGAAACAAATACTTATAATATTTCTTCTAAAGATTTGGTAGATAAACTTGTTTCCTTTGGAGCAAATGCAAAATATATTCCAGAATTTGATGAAACAGTAAAATATTTAAAGGAGAATGATAAAGAAAATGATATTGTTTTAACACTTGGGGCTGGAACAGTTACCAAAATAGGAACAATGTTAAAAGATGCAGATTAATAATCTGCATCTTCTTTATTTGTATATCCTAAAATTTGGTTTATATTGTTTATAGATTTTGTAAGTCTCTTGGTATCAATTTTAGTGTTTTTTAGTTTATTTAACATATCTTCTAAATTTTGATTATACACGGGTTCTGCTACTTGAGAAGGCCTCTCCTCTTTTACATTAATTTTAGAGTATATATTAGAATTGTAATTTTGTTTTTGCACTGGAACTTGATATCTTGTATTACTTTCATTTTCTTTTCTTACAGTTTCACTATATTGTTTTATTTCATTTCTATTACGCATTATTTTTTCTTGTGTTTTTATATTACTATCTAAAAGCTTTAATTTACTTTCAAATAATTTATTATACTTAGCTTCCATTGCTTTTATTTTTTTATCTATTAATCTTTCCATTTCAGCTTCCTGCAAAGCACCCAAAGATGTAATGTTTTCATACTTATCTTCAAGATTACCAACAATAGATAATACAGCTTGTGTTTGCATTTCCATATTACTTACTTGATTTGCTAAATTTTCCAATTTTTCAATAGTTTCGTTATAATTCAACTCATTTAATTGTTCGTAGAATTCTTGTTTTAAATCTGATTCAACTCTTAGTACCCTATTTTCGCTTTTTAAATCAGTTTCATTTACTAATTCTTTTATTGTTGTAATTGCTTCATTAATTGTAGAAATTGTTTCGTTATAATTTAAGTTTTTAATTTTTTCCTCTAGCTCTTGTTTTATTGAATTTTCTAGAATTCTATTATTTTCTTCATTTTCTTTTTTGGTTTCTGACTGTTTTGCATATAAATCTGTTATTGATAAATTTAGTTTTCCAACTGTTTCTTCATATTTTAAGTTATCTATTTTCTCATTTATTTTTGAATTTATGTTATCAACTCTTTCATTTATCTCTGAATTATTATTTTTTATTGTTATTTCATTGCTAATTTGTTTTTCTGATATAGTTTCTATTTTATTATTCAAGTTTGAAATTGTATCTGTATATTTTAATTCTTCAATTTTAGTATTAAGTTGATTTTGCAATGTGTTTTCTACTAATTGAAATTTGTTATCTGTGAATTCTAGCTTAGTATCTAAATCTTCTTTTATATTTTCTACTTTATCTTTTAGTTCTTTAATAATTTGAATATAATTTAATTCATTTATTTTTTCTTCTAATTCTTTTTTTAGTTTTTCACCTATATTGTTTATATTTTCTTTGGTTTGTTCGTGTTCTATTGCATTTTCTTCTTCTATTTCTCTAATACAAGAGTTTATATTTTTTATGGTTTCATCATAATTTAAGTTTTCTATTTTTTGATTAAGTGAATTGTTTACTATGTCTATTTCTTTATATATTTCTTGTTTATTTAATTGTAAAGCTTTTATTGTTTTTTCTTGCCTACCTATTGCTGTTCGGCTTCTACCATCTTTTGCAATTTCATCTAGCTTTAATTTTAATTCTTCAAGATATTTTTCTGTATGTTCAGATATCTTTTCTTCACTGTTTTTTGCCTTTTCAATAATGTTGTTTATTTCTTCTGTTGCTTCTTCACTAAAACTTGCAAATTTTTCTTTTTCTTCTCTTATTTTATTTTCTAATTCTAATTGTACTTTATAAGATAATTTATTTAATTCAATTTCTATTTTTTTACTATCTACTGTATTACTTAGTAAATCATCTAATTGTTTTTTTATTTCTTCAAGTTCTATATCGTATTTATTATTATTTATATTGTCGCCAAAGCGCAAAGATAAACAGTCTTCTATTTTATTTATATTAGACTGTAAATCCTCAATTTTAGAATCAAATACCTTTTTTTGGTAATCATATATTTTTTCAACATCCTGTTTTTTTATATATTCTTCTAAATTTGGCTTTAATTTCATATAATTCTCCATACTATTTTATTTTTCTACATTATTTTATACTTTTTTCGTAAAAAAATCAATGAATTTTTATTATTTTATTTAGTTGTTCTCATTTGTTTTAACATCATATCTCCAAATACTGCATAACCTTCTTTTGAATTGTTTACTAATACATGTGTTATTGCCCCAATAAACTTTCCATTTTGTATTATTGGACTACCACTCATTCCTTGTATTATTCCACCTGTTTTTTCTATTAATTTTTCATCTGTTACACTTATTAACATACTTTTATTATTAGAATTATTGTTATAATATATTTTATCTATATTTATTTTATATTCTTGTGGTCCTGTATCATCTAAAGTACAAAAAATAGTTGCTTCTCCTGTTTTTATTTCACTTCTATTTGCTACTTCTAGTGCATTTTTCGTATTTATATTTAATGGAGAGGAATTATTTATTTTTCCATATATTCCGAAAAAAGTATTTTTGTTTATTTCTCCTATTGATGTTCCATTTTCTATGCTTCCTTTTATTTCTCCCGGTTTTCCATTTTCTCCTTTTACTATTGAAACTATTTTACTTGTAACTAATTCTCCTTTTCCTATATCTATTAATTTACTTGTATCTACATCTAATATTCCATGACCTAATGCAGCAAATTCTTTTGTTTCTGGCTCATAAAAGGTTATAGTTCCAACTCCGTGCTGCAGCATCTCTTACCCATAGACCTAGTTTGTATTCATTCTTTGCAGTTTCAACCGGTAATACACTTGTGTTTTTTTCTTCTCCTTCTCTTATATATTTTACTGTAACTGCTTTTCCTTCGCATTTATTTACATTTTTTATTAAATCTGCTGTACACGTAATAGCTTTATTATTTATTTCTACTATCATATCTCCTTCTTCAATTCCTGTATTTTCGTATGGTTTATATTTTACTTTATCTATTCCTTCTATTTCACTCATACCAACAATTAACACACCATTTGTGTATAATTTAGCCCCAATAGAATTTCCACAAATCACAACGCTTTGCTTTGGTATAACATTTACATTAATGTCTTTTAATTTTAGATTAGCAATATTAACAGATAAATTATAAGTACCAGATTTGTTATAATTATCTGTTTGTGTTTTATTATCTTCTATATTATCTGAAACAGTTGTAGTTAGCTCATTAGAAATATTTAAGCCTAAAATAGTAGGAATACTTACGCTTTCGCCCTCAAATAAAATAACATTGCTTGGAATAGAATCTAAACAATTTATATATACAAAAATAATGGTTAAACTAATTATTAATAACATTTTTTTGAAAGTTTTCATAAATCTACTCTCCTATGTATTTTTAAATTTAGTTTAACCATTTTTTATATTTTTAATGAAGTAAATTAAGAAATAATTATAATTTTGATAAAAAATCTTCTATTGAAATATCTGCTTGCTCTAAGATGCTTTTTAATGTTCCTCTTGCAATCTCTGAATGCATTGGAATTATACAAACTTTATTTGAATTATAATTTTTATATTTAGCATGACTTCCCTTCTGCGAAACTTTAAAAAATCCATATTTTAATAAAACTTTAATTATGTCTTTTGGTGGCAATATTGGATATTTTGAACTCATATTACCACCTCCAATGTTGTAATGAAAATATTTTTTGGTATATTGGGTTCTTCATCTTGAAAGAACAATTCTAGAGCTTCTTTTAAGTTTTGCATAGCTTCTTCAATAGTTTTTCCTTGTGAAGCAACATTATTATCTAAACATTTAGCTACATACCAATTTTCTTCTTTTGAAATCATTACATTGTATTTAATGCTCATAATTTTTCCTCCTTTTTATTTTTTGTATGGGCACGGTGCTTACCGTGCCCTTATATAATAATTTTATTTAAAATAAGTAGAATTATTCTGACATTCCAAAATTTAATGATTTGTAATTTACATATCGTTCTCTGTATAATGCTGTGTAGTATGCTCTTTTTACCGTATCACTTACATTGTTATTACTCATAGCTTCTTGTATTGTATTATATGTGCTTGATGAGGTTACAATGCATTCATAACAGGCTGTTGGGTAATCTCTCTCTTGCTTATTAGGATTATTGTGTTGATAATAATAGTTTTCCTCAGTTATATTACCATTTCCTGTTGCTGTATAGCTTTTTCTTCCAAAGGTTGTATTTCTATATCCTATTACATTACCAGTTATGCTTTGATTTTCTTTACATGTTATTCTATGATATTTATTGTTATTATTATCTATTAAATATATTTCACTTGGATTTACAAATTCTCTACTTTGTGTGTTTGTTACAACACTGTATCCTCTATAATATTTATTTTTTAGTGGTAGACCTTGCATAAATGATATTAAACTTACATTGTTTATTATGTCGTCCCATTCTGTTTCATCTAAATCTGGCATTCTGAAGTCTTCATATTCTCCCATATAGTTTTGTAGTGTTGATTGTAAATTTGATTGTATAGATTTTTTTATTATCTCTCTTCTATGTTCATTAAATGCACTTGAATAATCATCTGGATCGTTGTTATTGTTAATCCTTAAATAACTAGCTTGACTACCCAATTTATTATTTACCCAATTTGTAAATTCATTTGATTCATTTTTATATTTATTTGCACTATCATCTTCAGTAGTATTTCCTAGCAAATCTTTATATTGCTTTATTGTTACTTCTTGTAATTTACCTGTTGTTGAATATTCATACCACTTACCATCAAGCAAATAAAATTTATTGCTTTGTGATGAATCTCCTATTTTCATATATTTATAAGGAACATTATATTTTATTTCACCATTGAAATCTATATTTTCTTTTAAGTTTTCACTTGTTTCTACTGTATTTGCACTATTACATAAATATCCTGACTTAGTGACACTCTCTCCATTTACTGTTCCAGCAACCATTATATAACTATCTAAGGTATATGAAACAGTTACATTCACATTATTACCAATTATAGGTTCTGTGTAATACACATATGGTTTTAAGCCATATTCTTTGTTACCATCGTTATTTTTATAACCTGTATAAATATAATATCCATCGTATAATGTGTATACTAAACAAGGAATATATCCTCTTAAATCTTCTTCTGTATAACCACTAACTCCCATAGATGATGCAAGTGAATTATAAAAAGATTGTACAGATGCTTGTACATCTCTTATTTTTTCTGTTGGTATGTTTTCAGTTGTACTGTTGCTTTCATTTATTTGAAATGATTTTATTGCATCGTAAGTTGCATTATTTAGTCTTGAATCATATGCTGATTGCATTGTTATTGTTGATATTTCTGTTTTTATAAATTGTGATACAACCATTGTTATTGGTAATATGATTATTATAAATAATACGGTTAGAGTTTGTAGTTTCATAAATTTTTTCCTTTCGATTTTTTATTAATACTTTTCTAGACAAAAAAGCCACGCGGGTCGTCGGGGACGCCGACCCCTACAACGTCTGACAATTATTATTTTATAACAAATAATATTAATAAAGCCCTTATAATAAGGGCCTTAGTTTTAGTAATTTCCTCCGTTTGAAGTTATTATTCCTGAGTGAGATGCTGCTATTGATGATGTATCGTTTCCTGCTACTCTATATAAAAAGTTTCTTAGTAACTGTGCTATTGTTGTATTTGTGTTTAGTGCCTTTACAGTAACTATATCTCCTTCTTTTAATACTTTTTTATGCTTGTCATTCTGTTCAATTTCATTTAATATTTGCGTTGTATATTGTGTATAATATATATTTTCTCCTATTTTTGTATAATATGTTTGTGTTGTTTTTACTCCTGGGTTTTCATCTAATACTTGTACTTCTATTTGAACATCGAATGTATTTCCTGTTGAATTTATTGTTTGTACGTATTTATCGTATGCATCTTGTGTTATTTTTCCTGTTGAACGTATATTCTCAACAAATTCTGTTGTTGCATTTTGTACTGAAAGTTGAGATGTACTATCGCTATTTTCTGAAACTGTTAGTAAAGGAAACACAAACATTAATACTGCAGCAAGTACTATTACTACAACTGTAATTAATGAATCTCCCATTTTTCAAAACCTCCTTAACATTCTATTTATTTATGTTTTTAAATTTTTATTTTTTTGAATTGAGGGCACGGAGCACCGTGCCCCTACAATCTTTGATTTATTTTTGTAGCTCCACGAGTGTGAAGCATTTTTCTTTCGAAAACATGCAGAAAGAAAATATCCTTCACACTGCAAGATGGAGCGGATTTAATAGTAAAATATTAATTATTTTTTGTATATTTTATAACTCTAATTGGCTCATCAACTCTTTTTTCTAAGCTACTTGTATTATTATCCGAACTATTATTTAAATAAGCATTATTAGTTGTATATATTGTTTCAACAAAAGTAGAATCTTTATAGTTAGCTAATAAATTCGTTACTATCTCCTCTACATGTTTTTTTACGCTTTTAGTTGTATCTCTCCAATATGCTTGTTTATAGTCTTCAAGCTCAAAATTAAGGTATGATATTGACTCAGTATCACTAACTCCATTAGCGTTTTTTATTGAACCTTTATAAATTTCCAATGGAGAACTTCCATTATAAAATAAAACTATATATTTTTCTTGATAATATCTATATAATGTTGGTATTATATCGTGTACATTTACTTTTCTATTGCCAGCATCATCAAAATTTCCATTGTCAGTAATTTCCATGTTAGATAAATACCTAGAATTATCTGAATATGAGAGAACATCTTCCGATGTTCTCTTTGCTTGCATTATTGTTACCATTGCTATTGATAAGGCTGCTACAAATAGTAATGTAAAACCTGCTAATTTTAAGGCTTCTGCTGCATTTTCCATAATATACTCCTATTATTGCGTGATCTCGTCGATACTAATATTACAAATTAAGCCACCTTTAGTATAATTAAAACTAATTTTATAAGATTTACCCGCATTATATGTTGTTTTTTTATAGTTGTCCCCTGTGCTATCCGGAGCCGTATCCACAAAAGCGCTGTTGTTTTCCCTAATTGTAATATATCTTCCATCATTTACAGTTCTATTATAATTATTTACCTGTGTTACTAAACTTCTTACACTGCTTCCTAATTGTGTACCTTCATAAGATTCCCATTTACTATTAAATGCAGCTACTTCTTGGTCTGATAAACCTGTGTTTCCTATTGAACTTTTTGCTTGATTAAATACAAATACTCCTAATGCTATAATTAAAATTGAAAGTAATATTGCACCTGCTATTATTAAGGCTTTTGATGCGTTTTCCATAATTTTTTCCTCCTTGGTTTTTATTTTTTATATTCTATACTGCCTTTTTTTAGACAAATATTGATAACTTTTTTACTCTTGTTCTAGTTTTATGTATTTTATTTTGTTTGTTTTGTTGTGATATTGCACATCTGTTATTTTAAAGGTTTCTAAACTAAAACTATTTATAAATTTTTCTACTCCCATATTATATATTGTTTCCATTGAGTATGTTGTGTCGTTGTCTTTTATGTATATGTCTATTTTTATTGAGTTTTCATCGTTTTCTATATACATTCCTTTTTCATCTTTTTGTATTTTATTTTGTTCATTGTTGTTTACTGCTTTATTTAGTATTGTTGCTATTTCTGTTCCTGCTATTTCTGTGTTTTGGTATTTTGTAAATTCGTTGTTGTAGTCTTTTAAATCTTGCACATTTTTTTTATATGTGTTGTATGCATATAGCATGGATGAAATTACTATTGCAACCAATATTAATATGGTTATTATATATTTTTTCATATTTACACCTATTTGAATTTTATATTATTTATTGTTTTTTGTAAATAGTTTTTTGTGGTTTATTTGTAAAATTTTGTATTATTTTTTCGTGAATGTAATTGATTTTACAAGACCTGTATCATTGCTTATACTTACAGTACATGTATATAAATTTTCATATATAATTTTGTTATCATTGCTATCGTTAATTACTTTTGTTTTATTATTACTACTTATAAATTCGTTTAAACTTTGTTCTGATGATAGTTCATTAATGCTTGTGTCTTTTATTTCCACATATATATATGTATTTGAATTGTTTCTAAAGTCTCTTGGTCTATTATTCAAATTATAATATTCTTCATATTGATTGTTACTATTTTTTGCTAGGTTTATTATTGTTACTATATCATATACAGTACACGGGTCTCCACCTTCATATTTTGTAAATTGTGCATTAAATTCTTCTTTTTGTTTTGCACTTAAATTTGTGTTTATTTGTTTTGTGTAATTTCCAAAGGTTGCAAAAAGATATGTTCCTAGTGATATTACCATTACCGATATTAATACTGTTGCTGCCATTAATAAGGCTCTTGATGCATTTTCCATATCTTTTCTCCTTTCTTTTTTTTGTATTGCGGGCACGGAGCACCGTGCCCCTACAACGTTTGCCATTTATTTTATTTGTTGTTTTTGTGTTGTGTGTGCCTACGTTGTATATGACATTTGGATTATTCTTCCGTTTTTGTCATATTCTATTCCGGCTGGTTTGAAGGTTTGTTTTTTTATAATTAAATATTGTTCATATATTGGATAATCTTCTTTATATTTATTAATTGCTTGTGAATATTTATTAGAACCTAATTTTTGTTCTAATTCTTTTAAGGTTTCATCTGCTTGTTCTCGTTCTAAATGAGAAGAACCAGCTTTGCTTTTTACCTCACAAGCTTCTTTTAGTGCTTCTAAATAATTTGCTGATATGTATTTATAATTCATCATTGTATCAACTTTGCTTTGTAATTCTGAATAATATTTATACCATTCAATTCCATCACCATTAGCAATCTTTCCATCAATACAAAGATCTATGTTTTTATATCCTTCACTCATTCTATCAACATATTTTGTATTGTAGTCTTGTATTTTATTGGCTAAGGATAGCATTTTTGCTCCGTTTAGTGTTTTATCAAAGGATTCAAATGATTTATTAAAGTCTGTTATTTCTTGTACTTTTTGATTTTCTGCATCTTGTCTTTTTACACTTGTTAAATCTCTATACATAAATACAACTGCTGATATTACTAATACTGATATTAGTATTGTTCCAGCTATTGTAAGGGCTTTTGCTGCATTTTCCATTTTCTTTCTTCCTTTCATTAGAGATTTAATTTTTTTATTTTATTTATTTTTTTGTATTGTGGGCACGGAGCACCGTGCCCCTACAACGTTTGATTTATTTTTAGCAAATGTTTTAATTTTATTTGTTTGTATATATCCTGTGGGACAGGTCCTTGATTTCATCGAAATCAGAGACCATTCCTTATTTTACATTTTCATTTTTGACATTGTGCTGAATGATGTTGACATACTTGTTAGTCCTATGAATACTAATGGTATTATTAGGTATCCAACGAATACGCATACTAGTGGTGTGAAGCCTATTGCTTTTCCTATCATTCCTTTTTTTGATATTAATCTATTGTTTGATTCTTTACGTTTTTCTTGGTAGTAAGCTCTTTCTGTGTCTAATTCATCAAAGGCTTCTCTTATTGGTATTTTTTCTACTGCAGCTTGCATGCTTTCTATTAGTCTTGTCATTTCTTGATATGATATTTCATCCTTCATTGCTTCCAATGCTTCCCATGCTCCTGCTTCGTAGTTGTTTATACATTTGCTTAATGGTGCTTTGAATATATTTGAGTATCTTTCTAGCCATTCTAGTATCATTTCTACGTTTACTCTTTCTATTTTCATAAGCATTAATATTATTGTATGGAATTGCATTACTTCATCTTCCATTTCCATTAAACGCATTTTCTTTTGGAATATTAAAAGCCATACTGGTGACATATATCCTAGTAGTGCAAATACTATTGCTAGCAATACTTCAAACCATTTCATGTACTCGCTATTTACTGTTTGCAGTTTTTTGTATACTCTTTCTGCATCTGTTTGTATGTCATCATCTGATGCTTCTTTATAATATTTTGAGTGCTTCATTGCAAATTCTATGTCTTTTTGTGTTGTTTTTAGTTTTCCTTTAAATTGATTTAAGAATATATTATCTTGCTCTGTTACTTTCATTGCTTCTTGCTCATCTTTATCCGACATATCTCCGTATTATGTCGTAAGTTGTTGTTGGTTGCGTATATATATAGTTTATTGCGACTTTATGCAGTTGTGCAAATAATATAAACGATGCTATAAATGTAACTATGCATATCGAAACTCTATTTATGTATAACCATCTCATTTTTAATTTTGAAGCTGAGTCTTTAAGTAAGTCTCTTATTTTTCTATAATCTTTTGTTCCTGGTTTTGGCATAAGTGTATCTATAATTTGTTTTACAATTTTGTTTTTATATATTTTTTCTTGCCATGGATTTTCGTAATTTTTTGTTGCAGTATTTACTGCTCCATTATCTTTTAGTTTTCTTGTTAGCATATATGCTATAGCTGTAATTACAAGAATTAATATTTGTACTATTAGACCTTGTTTTCCATAATAAAAACTTTTAGTAAATGAAAATTGACTAACTGACCAATTTTTAATCATTTCTAAAAATAGCATCGGTACTACAGATATTACGGATAAACTTTGGAATACATAATCTAACTTATCTCTTTTTAATATTTCTAGTTGCATTTCTTGTGTTATGTTGTTTAGGTTTTTTAAGTATAATGATGAAGATGTGTCTGTTTTTCTATCTCCAAATTCTTTTGTTAGGTATGATATTCCTGCAAATTCTTTTAAGTAGCTATTGGGTGCTACATCGTAGTATTTTTCTAGTTCCATTTCTGGATCATCTGAAATTAATACTTCATATATTTTTTCTGCTTGTCTTGATACTTCATTTTCCATTTCTTGTGCTGTTTGATATATTGCTTCTTCCACCATGTTATATTCATGGTAGGCATGACGTATTTCACTGAAGAAATCTATTTGTTGTTTTAATAGGTTGTTGTCTATTTTATCTACCATTCCATCTATTATTGTGTCTATTAGGAATAATTCGAATATTAATAACATTGCCATTAATAATAGATTCGATTTTGTAAGAACTATTATTAAAATAGTTGTCGGAATAATAATTCCTAAGGCTTTTGTAAGTATTTGTGCTGATTGTTTTCTTGTTAGATATTCATCATCTATATTGGTTATTTCAAGTCTTCTTCTAAGTTTTAGTAAATATCTTTTTAATATTGGTATTTTTCTATAATTCAAATATAATTTTTGAAATATTATATCTGCTGAAAAGGAGCTTTTTTCTGTTCCTTGCCTTAACGCTCTTATTTGTTTCATTTCTGAGCTTTGCATTTTTTTGTTTAATATTAAGAATGCTATTATTATTATTGCTAGCATTGCTACTGCTGCTATTACTATGTATAATAATACTTCGTTTGACATTTGTTTTGCTCCTTTCGTTTTTGGTTGTTGTTTTTTGCGGTCGTCCTAAGGACGCCGCCCCCCTACAACGTTTGACGCTGATTCGATTTTTGTTTTGTTGCGGGTCGTCGAGGACGCCGACCCCTACAGCGTTTGATGCTGATTTATCTTTTGTTTTGTTGTTGCGGGCGGACAGAGACGTCCGCCCCTACGGCGTCTGACATTGATTTAGTTTTTTTGTATTGTTTTATTCTGTGATTGTTTTTGGTTTTCTTCCTCTACGTGGTTTTGTTTCTGTTTTTTCTTCAATTTCTAAACTTTGTGGTTTTATTCCCCAATGTTTATTTAAAAATTCATCAAATTCTTCTAAATCTTCTTCAGACATATTTAATCTCATTGCTGCTATGTTTTCATCTGATATTGGATTTGTTATTACATATTTTCCATCTACATATTCCATTATATTTCTGTATGCATATAAGTCGTTGTTTGTTATTTTTGTGAAATAATGTGTTGCATTGTCAAAAAATTTATTTATTTTTCCTTCTAATGTTTTTTCATTTCTGTAGTCAAATGTATATTCATTCTTTGATTCTAGCGGTATACACTCTGTAACTCTTTCTATATATCTTCTTCCTCTAAAGTCTTTTACTAAGTGTATATCAAAGTTAAGTACTTGTACAACTTGTTCTTCTGCTGTTTTTTCATCTGTGAATACTCCTGTTCTAAGCATTGAGTTTCTTAATGCTGTAACTAGGTTTGGAAATGTTTTAGCATGGTGAGTAAATAATGTAAATTTAGATGCAACCTGTGCTGCTTGTATCATCCAAGATGCAACGGGGTCTGTTGCAACCTCACCTATGATGTTAACAGAACCATCAGTTTTCTTTTGAACATCAAGTCCTTCTTGTCCTGAGATTGTATCGGTTTCTCTAAATGATAGTATGTTTCTTGTTGGATATATTTTTCTTAAGTGAAGCTCGAATGCAACCTCTTGAACCCTTATGTTCATGGTTTCATATATGTTTTCTATCATTCCCATTAACATTGTTGTTTTACCAGAACCTTGCTCTCCTGTAAGTGCTAAAATTCTTGCACCTTTTACTAAGAATTTTAATAGGCTTATTGCATCTTCTTTTCCTGGTATTGTAATTAATTGCTCTAGTGTTGCTCTTTTAACATCGAATTTTCTTACGAAAAATGCCCATGTTTCTGAGAAGCTTGGTCTAACAACAACAACACGAGAACCAT
>CAKPGS010000003.1 GCA_934155165.1 uncultured Clostridia bacterium
TATCATATTCGATTTCTGGGAATATTAATTGTTCTTTAATACCCATAGAGTAGTTACCTCTACCATCAAAAGAATTAGCTGAAACTCCTCTGAAATCTCTAACTCTTGGTAATGCAACATTAAATAGTTTGTATGCAAAATCATACATTTTTCCTCTTCTTAATGTTACTTTACATCCTATATTAACACCTTCTCTTAATTTGAAAGCAGCTATAGATTTTCTAGCTTTTGTTACTATAGGTTTTTGACCTGTTATTATTTGAATATCATTCATTGCATTTTCTAATGATTTTGGATTGTCTTTTACATCTCCTAATCCTATATTTAAAACTATTTTATCTAGTTTTGGAACTTCCATAACTGATTTATAGTTAAATTTCTTCATTAAAGCTGGAACAACTTCTTTTTCATATTGTTCTTTTAAAAATTCCATGTTTTATTTCCTCCTTTCTATAACTTATTTGATTATAGCTTCACATTTTTTACAAATACGAACTTTTTCATCTTTTTCTATTTTATAACCTATTTTTGTAGCTTTACCGCATTTTGGGCAAACAACATTAACTTTGCTACTATGTATAGCACATTCTGTTGGGATAATTCCACCCTCTTCACCTTGTTTTCTAGGTTTGATGTGTTTTTTTCTTATATTAATACCCTTAACAACTATTTTTTGTGTTTTTGGTATAACTTCTAAAACTTCTCCTGTTTTTCCTTTATCATTTCCAGATAAAACTTTAACAGTATCACCTTTTTTTATTTTCATACTTATATTTTCACCTCTTTTTTTATATTTTTACTTTCTTCTGGTATTTCGGGTCGTCGAGGACGCCGACCCCTACAAGTATTATAATTTGCTTGCAAATTATAATACCTCTGGTGCTAGAGATAGTATCTTCATATAATCTTTATCTCTTAATTCTCTTGCTATTGGTCCAAATATACGTGTTCCTTTTGGATTTCCATCATCTTTTATAATAACTGCAGCGTTTTCATCAAATCTTACATATGATCCATCTGCTCTTCTAGTTGGTTTTTTTGTTCTAACTACAACTGCTTTAACAACTTCTCCTTTTTTTACAACGCCACCTGGTGTTGCAGATTTAACAGAAGCTACTATTACATCACCAATTCTAGCATATTTTCTATATGATCCACCTAAACATCTAATGCACATAATTTCTTTTGCACCAGTGTTGTCAGCAACTTTTAGTATTGATTGTTGTTGTACCATTTTTAGCTTCCTCCTTCTTATTTAATATTAGCTTTTTCCACTATTTCAACTACTCTCCATCTTTTATCTTTAGAAAGTGGTCTTGTTTCCATAACTTTAACTTTATCTCCAATTTGACAAGCGTTTTCTTCGTCATGAGCTTTTAAGTTATATGTTCTTTTAACAATTTTGTTATATGTTTTATGTTTTACACTTGTTTGAACAGATACTACTACTGTTTTATCCATTTTGTTTGATTTTACTGTACCTATTAAAACTTTACGAAGATTTCTTTCTTCCATCTATTAAATCCTCCTTTTTTCGATATTGGATGTTGGATGTTAGATGTTGGAAAATTCTTTAACTTCTAACTTCTAACTTCTAACTTTTTATTTTACTTCTTCAGCCAATCTTCTTTCTGTTAAAACTGTATTTATTTTAGCTATATCTCTTTTTACTTCTTTAATTCTGCTTGGATTATCTAACCCATTTGTAGCTAAACTAAATCTTAATTTGAATAATTCTGTTTTTAATTCAGATAATTCTTTTTCTAGATCTGGTGAAGACATTTCTCTAATTTTATTAATCTTCATTGCTATCACCCACCTTATCATCAGATTCTTTAACTATAAATTTAGATTTTACAGATAATTTATTCATTGCTAATCTCATAGCTTCTCTAGCTGTTTCTTCTGGTACACCAGCAAGTTCGAACATTACTCTTCCTGGTTTAACAACTGCTACCCAAGCTTCTACAGCTCCTTTACCTTTACCCATACGAGTTTCAGCTGGTTTTTTAGTAATTGGTTTGTCTGGGAATATTTTAATCCAAACTTTACCACCTCTTTTTATATAACGAGTCATAGCAATACGGGCAGCTTCTATTTGATTTCCTGTAATTAATCCTGCTTCTACAGCTTGTATTCCATATTCTCCATCAGTAACTTTGTTACCTCTTGTAGCTTTACCTCTGTTTCTACCTTTTTGCATTTTTCTATATTTAGTTCTTTTTGGCATTAATGGCATTACTCAACTCCTCCTTCCTTTTTCTTTGTTGGAAGAACTTCTCCTTTATAAATCCAAACTTTTACACCGATTTTTCCATATGTTGTATCTGCTTCTGCAAATCCATAATCAATATCAGCTCTTAATGTTTGAAGTGGTATTGTACCTTCTTTATAGAATTCAGTTCTAGCCATGTCTGCTCCACCTAATCTACCAGATACTGCAGTTTTAATTCCTAAAGCACCTGCTTTCATAGTTTTTTGCATACATTGTTTCATAGCTCTTCTGAATGAAATTCTTCTTTCTAGTTGTCCAGCGATATTTTCTGCAACTAATTGTGCATTTGTATCAATATCTTTAACCTCAACTATATTTAAATTAACATCTTTGTTAATCATTTTTTGTAAATCTGCTTTTATACTTTCAGCTCCAGCTCCACCTTTTCCTATTACTATTCCTGGTTTTGCTGTAAATACATTTACTTTAACAAATTTTGGTGTTCTTTCTATTTCTATTTTAGAAATTCCGCTTGCATATAATTTTTTCTTAAGCATTTTACGGATGTTGTAATCTTCTACTAAATAGTTGCTATAATCTTTTGAATTTGCATACCATTTAGAATCCCAATCTTTTATAACACCTACTCTAACTCCATGTGGATTTACTTTTTGTCCCATGTTATATTCTCCTTTCTACTTATCGATTTCTCTTAAAACGATAGTTATATGACTTGTTCTTTTTCTAATTCTAACTGCTGAACCTTTAGCTGCTGGTCTAATTCTTTTTAATGTAGGACCTTGGTTAGCATAGATTTCAGATATATATAATTTTTCATGGCTCATTCCATGATTGTTTTCAGCATTTGCAATAGCTGATTTTAATAATTTTTCTAATATTTCTGTTGATGCTTTAGGTGTGAATTTCATTATTGCTAAAGCTTCATCAACATTTTTTCCTCTTACTAAATCTGCTACGATTTTAACTTTTCTTGCTGAAATTCTAGCATATTTTAGTTCTGCTCTTGCTTCTTGGATTCCTTCCACTTGTTTTCCCTCCTTTAGTTATGTTAGATTAAATTCTCATTTAATTTTTAACATTTATTTTCTCTTTATTTTTTAACTTTAGAAGTTTTATCTCCTGCATGACCTTTATATGTTCTTGTAGGAGCAAATTCACCTAATTTATGTCCTATCATTTCTTCTGAAATATAAACTGGTACATGTTTTCTACCATCATGAACAGCAATTGTGTGTCCAATCATTTGTGGATATATAGTAGAAGCTCTTGACCATGTTTTTAAAACTTCTTTTTCTCCACTTTCGTTCATAGCTTCAATTCTTTTTAAAAGTTTTTCTTGAACGAAAGGTTTCTTTTTGCTTGATCTTGACATATAGATATGTCCTCCTTTCTTACCACAAGATGTTAGATGTTGGAGGTTTGATGTTAAAAATTATAAATATTAAAATCTATAAAAAATAACAAACTTCCAATTTCCAACTTCTATTTTCTTCTCTTAACAATAAATTTGTTAGATAATTTCTTTTTATTTCTTGTTTTATATCCTAGAGCTGGTTTACCCCAAGGTGTCATTGGTCCTGCGTGTCCAACTGGAGCTCTACCTTCACCACCACCATGTGGGTGATCTACTGGGTTCATAACAGAACCTCTAACGGTTGGTCTCCATCCCATATTTCTTTTTCTACCAGCTTTACCAATTTTCATAGTATCGTGGTCTGTATTTCCAACTGTTCCTATTGTAGCTCTACATTTTGTTAATATTAATCTCATTTCTCCTGAAGGTAATCTAACATGTGAATATTTTCCTTCTTTAGCCATAAGTTGTGCAGATTGACCAGCACTTCTTACTAATTTTCCACCTTGACCTGGATTTAATTCTATATTGTGAATCATAGTACCAACTGGAATGCTTTCTATTGGCATACAGTTTCCTGGTTTAATATCAGCTTTTTGTCCAGATACAACTTTATCTCCATCTGTTAATCCAACTGGAGCTAAAATATAAGCTTTTTCTCCATCTTCATATTGAATTAATGCAATATTTGCACTTCTGTTTGGATCGTATTCGATTCCTATAACAGTTGCTGTCATATCGTCTTTTCTTCTTTTAAAATCTATTATTCTGTATTTTTGTCTGTTTCCTCCACCTTGATGTCTAACTGTTATTCTACCATAGTTGTTTCTTCCTGCATTTTCTTTTTTCTTTGCTAATAAAGATTTTTCAGGAGTTTTTTTAGTGATTTCATCAAATGTAGAAACAGTCATATTTCTTCTTGATGGGGTGTATGGATTGAAATGTTTCATTCCCATAATAACTTCCTTTCTCGAAACAATGAAAACCTTCGCATTGCGGTGTCAAATTTCATTCAAAATGTCCTCGACGTACCAATGTACGACTGCGGATTTTGAATTCATTTTCCTAGCACTGCTCGCTTTTGCTTGTTTCTCTATTTATTTACATATTTACGGTTTTATTTTCCTGCCCCGCATAAGCAGATATTCTTTATTTTCCTGGTATTTTCCAGATAATTTCATCTTATTTTGTTTAATTTGTTTTTTTATTAATTTTGAAAATTGATTAAAAGTAGTGAGATGTGCATTTTCATAAGATAATTAAGACGAAGGTGTACGTTTGTACATCGAGTTTTAATTATTGAAATGAAAATGTGCAGATTGCTGCTTTTAATCGATTTTTCTAAGCTCCCATGAATTCATCGATAGAATCTTTATACTTCTTAGAAACTTTAACTTCTTTTCCACCTTTACCTAAGTAAGATGAATCTGTAGGATTTGTATCTATAGTAACTATAGCTTTTTTCCAGTCAGATGTTCTTCCAACATGAACTCCTACTCTTTTTTGTTTTCCTTTAACTGTCATTGTGTTTACTTTTAATACTTTTACGTTGAATAATTTTTCAACTGCTTTTGCTATTTCAACTTTTGTTGCTTTTTTGTTTACTTCAAAAGTGTACTTTCCTTCTTGTAATCCATCGTTGCTTTTTTCAGTAACTATTGGTCTTACTATTATTTCTTCTGCTATCATCTATGCGTACACCTCCTCTAATTTTTTAACAGTATCAAGAGTAACTACTAATTTGTTGTATTTTAATAAATCGTATACATTTATTGTATTTACTAATGTAGTTTTAACTCCTTCAATGTTTCTTGCTGATTTTTGAACGTTTTCATTTTTTTCTGGTAACATTATTAATGTTTTTCCTGTAACTTTTAGGCTATCTAATGCTGCTACCATTGTTTTTGTTTTTATTTCTTTAACATCCATTTTATCAACAACTACTAAATTGTTTTCTAATACTTTTGAACTTAAGATAGATTTTATTGCTAATCTTCTTTCTTTTTTATTAACAGTATATTTGTATGAACGAGGTTTTGGACCTAACGCTATACCACCTTTTATCCATTGTGGTGCACGTATACTTCCTTGTCTTGCTCTACCTGTTCCTTTTTGTCTCCATGGTTTTCTTCCACCACCACGTACTTCTGCTCTTGTTTTTGTATTTTGTGTACCTTGTCTTTGGTTAGCTAAATAGTTAACTAATACGCTATGTACAATTGCTTCGTTTGGTTCAATTCCAAAAACAGCTTCATTTAATTCTACATCGCTAACTTTTTTACCTTGCATATTATATACATCTATTTTAGGCATTCCTTTCTCCCTCCTTACGCTTTAACACTTGTTTTTATTTTTAAGATAGCACCTTTTGGTCCTGGTACACTACCTTTTACTAATATTACATTTTTATCTAAGTCAACTCTTACAACTTCTAAGTTTTGAATTGTAACAGTTTGAACTCCCATGTGTCCTGGTAATTTTTTACCTTTAAATACTCTACCTGGTGTAGATGTTGATCCCATTGAACCTGGTCTTCTATGATACATAGAACCATGTCCCATAGGTCCTCTGTGTTGTCCATGTCTTTTAATAACACCTTGGAATCCTTTTCCTTTTGTTGTTCCTTGAATGTCTACTTTTTCTCCTGCTTCAAAAACATCTGCTTTTAATTCGTCTCCAACTTTAAAGTTTGAAACATCGTCTAATCTAAATTCTCTTAAATGTTTTTTAGGTTCTAGATTTGTTTTTGCAAAATGTCCTTGAATTGGTTTTATAACTTTCTTTAATTTTACATCTCCGAAACCTAATTGTACTGCATCGTAACCATCTGTTTCAACAGTTTTTACTTGTGCAACTGTACAAGGTCCAGCTTCTATTGCTGTTACTGGAATAACTTTTCCTGCTTCATCAAATATTTGTGTCATTCCAACTTTTTTTCCTATTAATCCTTTTTTCATATTTCTTTCCTCCTAACTATTGGCTACTAAATAAATGAAAAACTTCGTCTTGCGTTGTTAAATTTCAATAAAATTTTATCGTCGTACAAGCGTACTGCCTCAAAAATTTTATTTCATTTGCCTAGCAATACTCGTTTTTGATTTCTTTATTATTTTGTTTATTAAAGTAGCATGGTTTTTTGAGTTTTTTCTTCTATAAATTATAGAAGCATTTTTTTATAGTAAGCTCTAAACTATAATTTTATTTCTATTTCAACACCAGCTGGTAATTCTAATTTCATTAATGTATCAACTGTTTTTTGTGTTGGGTAAAGAATATCTATAACTCTTTTATGTGTTCTCATTTCAAATTGTTCTCTTGAATCTTTGTATTTGTGAGGACAACGTAAAATTGTTACAACTTCTTTTTGTGTTGGTAGTGGAATAGGACCTGAAACTTTAGCTCCTGTACCTTTAGCAGTATCTACTATTTTTTCAGCAGACTGATCTAAAACTACGTGATCATAAGCTTTTAATCTTATTCTTATTTTCTCACTTCCTACCATTTGTTTTGTTGTTGCCATAGTAATTTTCCCTCCTTAAAATATAATTTTACCTAGGCAAGTTCAAACGCACCCTGGTGTTTCGTAAAACTCCAATATAAAAACCCAAGTTTTGCATGTTTTTTCTTGGGATAAGTGCTTAATTGTTTTTATATACAACTAAATTTATATTTAATTGTATCTTTTATTTCTATAAAATATAAAAATTTTATACGAATTAAAAGAACTTACCGCCCGGTCTAAGCCAAGACATACTCCATAGAAGTTCCCTCCAAAGCCTTACATCCGTAGTACTTTGTAGCCACATTCTACTTCAACGCTAAACTCATGCCTAATTATTATACAATGCTTTGCGCCGTAAGTCAACAGTTATTTTTATTTTTTTTACATATTAGTAATATTTTTTTATTAAATTTATTAATTTAAATTTTTTTTATTTTTTTTTACAAAATAATTGCTTTTTTTATTTTTTTTGATATAATACTTTTAACAATTGGTTTGTACCAAAGAATAATTTATTTAAGGAGGCTATTTTTATGGCAAGAACAGCAGCATCAAAAACTACAAAATCAACAACAAAAACAACAGTTACAGGAATTATCGAATCTAACAACAATGTTGCTCAAAACATTATTGTTTCAAAAGAAAAATCTTCAGATTTTTTAGGATACTTTGGTAATACACCTGTTTTAAATGAATGTGTTGTTAACAGAGTTTTAGATAGCGGAAATTATGATATCTATTATTTAGACAACGTATTTGAAGAACAAAGAAATGAATTAAAAGGTCATGCAACACAATGGCTATAGGAAGCTTCCCTAATAAAGGGTTGCTTTTTTTATGTGTCTTATTTGCTTTTTTCTTTAAATTATGTTATATTATTGAATGTATTAATTAGTCAAGACTACAATTTAAGGAGGCAGAAAATGATAAAAATTGATGAAACAAAAAAAATTCGGGAGTATGATATAACACTTCGAAAAGATTGGGAAGATTTAGAGTATTTTTTAGCTGGTGTTAACAAAATGATATTAAATGGAAGTCATTGCATTTTAAAGTATCATGAAAGTCGACATCTCCTAAGGATAAAAATCTACCGTTGTAGATTTAGCTTTAGTTCTGTGAGGTTATCATGTATGTTGAAAGATATTGATATAATGCAAATAAAAGATCTTACAAGTTGCGCTAATTTTATTGCTTCTTATAATGGATATATTCAATTCTCAATCGTTAGCCATGGAAGTAAAGATTTTGGTCCAACAGTGCATATTAGCATGTATTCACCAAAAGATGCTGTAAAATCTAATCTTTTAAAGCAAACTCTCGAATCTACTAATTAAACGCCAGCCCTGAACTCAAATTTGAGTTCAGGGCCTTTTCTTTATTCATCAAACATCTTATAATATACAACTTTTTGATATAGAACAAAGTCTAAATTAAATATCATATTTTTAAAAAACATTCTTATACAATTATAATTTTAAAATTTTCAATTGATTCCTCATATTCATAAATATCAATTCCTGCAAATGCAGAAATTGACAGGTATAATATAAATAATACTATTAAATTTATAAATAATTCTTTGTAATTTATATTTTTTAGTTCATCTTTTATTTTATTTATATATTTCATTTATTTCCTCTATTATGTATAATTCTCCATGTTCTTATTTTAGTGAGTCGCCTTTGGCATCCGACCCCTACAACATTTGCTATTATTTTTTATATTTTTATTAAAATTGGGTTGCATAAATGCAACCCAAGAATTAATTATTTTTTTATTGAAAGTATTTTGTATCTTGCAATTCCATCTGGAATTTGAACTTCTACAACAGCATTTTTCTTTTTACCTAATAATGCTGCACCTAAAGGTGATTCATTAGATATTTTGTTTTGTGCTAGGTCAACTTCTGTTGAGCCTACTATTGTATATTCTACTTCTTCATCAAATTCTTCATCAAATACTTTTACAGTGTTTCCAACTTGTACTGTTTTTGTATCTATTTCAGATTCATCTATTATCTTTGCAAGTCTTAATTTTTTTTCTAATTCTACAATTTTATCTTCATTTTCTGCTTGAGCATTTTTAGCTTCATCATATTCAGAGTTTTCAGATAAGTCTCCAAAACCTAAAGCAACTTTTATTCTTTCTGCTATTTCTGCTCTTGTTTCTGTTTTTAATTTTTCTAATTCTTTTTCTAATTTATCAAACCCTTCTTGAGTCATTATAACTTCTTTTTCTTCCATAATGTTTCCTCCTTACAATTATGTAATTTATATACCACATTAATATAGAATATTATTATTGGTTTGTCAAGCTTATGTAACTAATTTCTCAAATTCCTCATCATTTATTATTCCTCTATTTCCAATTAAATTCTTTATTTTTAGAATATCATATTTATGTAATTTACTTTCAATAATCATACTTTCCTCAATTATATTTTTATCAAAATTTTCATACTTACTATATTTATCATCTAAATCTAATTCATAATAGTTTAAATTAATGCCATTAAATTTTTTGTCTGTTATTTCTATATTTTCTTCTATATTTATAATTATAGCTTTTTCATATATGTTATATTTATTTATTAATTCTTCTGGAAAGTCTATATTTATTATAATTTCTTTTTTTCTTAAACATTTCTTTTTATTATTTGATATATTTATTGGCATTCCGTTTTCTTCTAATTCTTTTTCTATTTTGAAAAATCTTCTTATATTATTTGTTACTATTGTTGTTTGTTTAAAATATTGAACAACATTATAAATAATTTTTCTATTAATTTCACTATTATCGTTTACTAAAATTGCTGCACTTTTTTGTTTTAAATTTACTCCTTTTTCTTCAATATACTCAAATATATTTTGTAATATATTTTTGTATAATTTATTTCCATTATATATATTAATTTTATTTGAATATAAATAATTTTTAAATTCCTCGCATTTCATTATTTCTTTATCACACACAACATTTTTTATTCCGTTTTTGTTTAAATTTTTTACAAGCTTTTTTGCTGTATTTTTATTAATTTTTGAAATATATATCTTATTATTATCCTCTTTTATTTTTTTAAAAAACATTTTTTTATTTTCAATATATCTAACCATAAAAAACACCTATGTAATTGTATGTTACATAAGTGCTTTTTATTAATTATTATTTATATTCATTTGCAACAGATTGCCAAAAACCATCATATTCTCTGTCTTTTTCCCAAAAAGCAATTCCTGCTAAATCATATTTTTTAGCTAAGCCTATTTTCTCTGCTATAGATTTTTCATCTTCAATCCACATTTTATATGTTGCACTACCATCTGTATATTCAACATAGTTTTGTTTTAATTCTTCATCCCATTTCTTTTTAATATCGCTTGGAAGTGTACTATCTACATCTTTAATATTTACAACTTTACTTGTTATTTTTCCACCGTCTTCTTTCCATAATCTTGTGTATAATGGTATTCCTAATATTATTTTTTCCTTCGCTACTGCTTCTTGTCCAATAAATTTGTTAACATTGTTTTCAACCCAATTATAACCTGCTGTTGTTCCCTCTTTATTTCCTCCTGTTCCATATTGGTCATATGCCATAAATACTATATAATCTGAAACATTTGCAAGAACATCTCTATCAAAACATAAAGACCAAGTTTCTGAACCATCCGGTGCTGTTACATCAATGGTTAATGTTTTGCCTAAATCTTTTAATCTTGGTGCAAGTTCTATTACAAATCTAGAATACATATCTTTATCTTCTTTATTCATATTTTCAAAGTCCAAATTTATACCATCAATATTATATTCTTCTGTAACTCTAATTATTTCATCTTCAAGTTTTCTTCTTTTTGTATAATCATTCAAAATTCCTTCTGTTGTTGTTAAATATGAGTTGTTTGAAACCATTGGCCATACTTTAAATCCATTATTATGTGCCCATTCCACATAATCTTTACCTTCTTGATTTACATTTTCTGAAACTTTTCCATCGCTACCTTTTTCAAGATAGAAGAATGATGGCGAAAGAACATTAACTCCTTCTATATTTTCTCCTTCTCTATTTGGAGCTTTTGCATATTCAGAATAATAATCCCAAACTAAATTTACTTTTCCATTTATTTGTTTTGCTTCTTCCATATTTTCTCTAACATATGTTAAATTTGCGATTGTTTTATTTTTTACATAACCAACAATTCCATTCTCTGTTCTTATTTTACTCCATTTTTCATCTTGAGAAATAACAACTATTTTTTCTCCTTGTTTTACTTTTGCTAATGTTTTAGAAAATTTCTTTGCTTTATATTTTACTTTTACATTCTTTTTGCTATCAGCTTTTTTTAATTCTCTATCCAAAGAATCTATAACAACTCTATCTGTGGATTCTTTGTGTTCAATTTCAACGTTATACACATTTTGTGCAAGTTCTGAAAACGGAATATATATTTTTCCATCTTTTTCAATTACTGTGCTTGCAATACTTACTGTTGCACCATTAATATCTATACTTTTCTTATCTTTAATTAATGTTGCTGTTTTTGTATCTGAAGTTGTAATTAATCTATTTGAATTTTCATCATAATTAATATATTTATCAAAATAATTTCTTACATCATTTATAGATAAATAAATTACTCCTTTGTTATCAATATAAACATCATCTTTCATTTTTGATGTAACATTGTTATTATTTATTACTAAATTTGTTTTGCCTTTAACTTCTTTTACATAATAATCTGGTGCTTTGAACCAAACTAATAAGGCTATAAGTATAATTACAACTATTAGTACTATTATTTTTATTATTTTTCCTTTTTTATTTGCTGCTTCTCTTTTATCTCTTCTCATTTGAATCTCCTCTTTTATTTGCTAAAAATAAAACATATTATTTTTCAAATATGTTTTATTTATATAATATTTAGTTAAATTTTTCAAGCTTTTTTTCTTTAAATTTTGTGGTTAAATATTATTGGTCGCCCTAAGAACTCTTTCCCCCGAAATCTTTTTAATTTCATCTTTCATACATTTCCAACATTAATTCTAAATCTTTTATTTTATCATCAATTTCACTATCAAAGACAAAATTTTTACCATTTTCATTTTCATATTTTTTGTTATATAGCCCCTTCAATTCTTTTTTTATTTCTTTAATTCCAGAGTAATCTTCTATTTTTAAATTAGATTTTATTTTAAAATATGTTTTATAAAAAGCTTCTGGATAATTTATTTTATACCACATAATTTTAAATGCATTCTTTGTATATGATATTGAATAAGATTTTGAATGTATATATATTATTTCTTCTGCTGAATCAATATACCATTGCGGAATATTATGTTCTTTCATTATTTTTTTGTATTTACCCCATTGTTCATTATCTTCATTAAATTTATTCTTTTTAGCTTTTCCTATTCCTACAAAATTCACTATTTCAAAAGCTATATGACTATCTATATTTTTTTCTACAAGATAATTATACATATCTTCACGACTTGTAATAACTTCATCTATCTTCTTTAATTCTTTTTTTATAAATGTAGATATATCTCTATTCCATGTGTTTGACCCTCGAGAAATAGCTAATATATATACTAAATCATTAAAATTCTTAGGCTTTACAATTTCTATTATTTTTTTTGCATATTTTGTTCCAAATTCAGGAATTCCATTTGTACTAATTTTATACTTTTTATCATTTGCATGTAAAAATGCCTTTAAAGTTTCCTTATCTTCAAAATTAATATCTTTTTCACTTGTATTTGTTTCTTTTTCCAGTTCATGTAACATAGTTGGAGCATCATTACTTAATATAGTAAACTTATATAATCCAGAATTACAAATTGAACGATAAGTATTATGAGTTTTTTTATACCCATTGCTTATTTCTGTTGGGCAAAAATCTAAAATATCTTGGTCTTTATTAATAATTATTACTCCACCTGGATGTTCACCTGTTGTTCTCTTTACTCCTAGTAGTTTATTTAGTACTTCTGCTTCTTCAAAATTATCTATTTTAAATTTCTTTTTGTATTCATCCCAACAATCAAATAAAGTTGTACATGCTAGAGTGCGAATTGTTCCTTCCAAAATTATTTTGCCTTTTCCAAATTTATTTTGCAAATACGTAATAATTTTGTCTCTAATTTTTCCTGAAAAATTCAAACTAATATCAGGCTCTTTATCATAGTTTTTTCCAGCAAACATTTCAAAAGGTAAATTATATTTTATAGGATCTATGTTAGTTATGCCTAACAAATATGCTACTAGAGAACAGCCAATATATCCCCTGTTTCCAACTTCATAACCTAATTCATTTGAGTATTCTACAATTTCACTATATATTAAATAAATTGATTGAAAATTATTTTGTATTATGGAATTTAATTCTAATTGCAATCTTTCTTTTACTTTTTCTGATAACTTTTCTCCGTATATTTTATAAACTTTCTCATAACACTTTTCACTAATAATTTTATCTGCTGAGTCTATTTCAGGATATTTCGCCTTTACTTGTGTCAAATTAATTTCTTTTATTTTCTGAGCAATTTTTATAGGATTTTCTACAACTATCTTTTCTGGATTTTCTATATAATTAAACTTTTCTATTAATTCTTCTGTTGTTTGAAAATAATTATTGTTGCCTTTTTCTAAATTATTCACTTTTTTATAAAAATTTAGCATTTCATTACTTTTATAATCTTTTTTATTAATAAAATTACATTCAGATGTTCCTATAAGAATTTTATTTAACTTTTTGCAAATATCATTTATTTTCTTGTTTATTTTTTTCATACTTTCATTTGGTTCAATTCCTATAAAATCATAATATTTAATTTTATCTATAATATCAGAATTATCAATATTTTGATATATCTCCGAATTTCTTCCTATTGCTGCGAATAATAGTCCTTCTCTATTTTTATTTAATTCTTTTTTATATATTACAGGTTCATCAAAATCGAGATGTTCATACGACTCCGAAATTATTCTATATAAATTTTTTAAGCCCTTTTGTTCTTTAACATATATGTATATAGAATATTTTTTATCTGTATTTTCGTTTTCTTTAAAATCCATTTCTGTTCCATAAATAATTTTAAAATCTTTATTTTCTGTATATTTTTTTATGTAATTATCTGCATCAAAAAATGCCTGACTACTATTTTTGTCTGTAATAGCTATTCCATTATCTCCTCTTTTTATTGCTTCTTCAATGTATTCTCTTGCGTTGTTAAATCCTTGCAGTCTTGACATTCCTGTATGACAACATAATTCAACTCTATTATTCATTTTCATATTCCTTTCACTCCTTTAACTTTTGAAATTATATATTTATCTTATTTTTTAAGCAACATACCTGGTCATATAATGTTTATTTTCTTATAGAGATTACTTTTTAAAATGAAATACTTTATGAATTATTAGAAAAATTATGTAAGTTTTTTTATAGGATTTATAACCATATTCTTTATCAATTTTAAAATTTCTCTTTATTTTTCCTACATTTTATAGTATAATAAGGTTAGTGTTGTATAAAGGAGATTAACATTATGTGGAAATTTTGGTTAATAGTTTCAGGTATTTGTTTAGCTATTGAAGCAGTAACTGTTGGATTTTTAGTTTTTTGGTTTGCAGTTGGAGCACTTTTAGCTTTAATTACAAGCTTTATAACAGATAGTATTATAATTCAATCTGCTGTTTTCCTTATTAGCTCTACATTACTTATGTTTTTAACTAGACCTTTTATTAATAAATATTCTTCTGAAAAAGATTCTAAAAAAACAAATGCTTTTTCAATTATTGGAAAAGAAGCTGTTGTTACAGAAGATATTGATTCTATAAATGGAAAAGGTCAAATAAAAATTGGTGGAGAAATTTGGTCAGCTAAAACAGAAAACAACGTAATAATACCAAAAGATAGCAAAGTTGAAATCCTTTCAATAGATGGTGTTAAAGTTTTAGTAAAAGCAATTAAAACTACTGCCAAAAATTAATTGATTTTAAAATTTTTAAGGAGGTGTATGTTATGTGGTTTTTAATTATTTTATTATTAATAATTTTATTCATAGCATATAAAACAATTAAAGTTGTAAAACAATCTGAAGTATACATTATAGAAAGATTAGGTAAATTTCATAAAGTAGCTGATGCTGGTCTTACAATTATAGTTCCATTTATGGACAGAGTTCGTAGTGTTGTTAGTTTAAAACAACAAACAATGGACATTCCACCACAAGGAGTTATCACTAAAGATAACGTTACAATTACTATAGATACTGTTGTGTTCTATCAAATTACAGACCCAGCTAAAGCAGTATACGAAATTCAATCTTTGAAAAAGGGTATTGAATATTTAGCAATTACAACAATTCGTGATATTGTTGGTAAAATGGACTTAGATGAAACATTTAGTTCAAGAGATGGTATTAACCAAAAATTAAGAGTTATTCTAGACGAAGCAACAGATAAATGGGGATGTAAAATAGACAGAGTTGAAATTAAAGACATTAATCCACCTGCAGACATTAGAGATGCAATGGAAAAACAAATGAATGCAGAAAGAAATAAAAGAGCATTAATTTTACAAGCAGAAGGTGAAAAACAATCTGCAGTTACATTAGCAGAAGGTAAAAAAGAAGCTGCAATATTAGAAGCTGAAGCAGACAGAGAAGCTCAAATAAGAAGAGCCGCCGGTGAAGCAGAAGCAATACAAAAAATAGCAGAAGCTAAAGCAAAAGAAGTAAAAATGATTTACGATGCAATTAAGAAAGCTGATCCAGATGAAAAATTAGTACAATTAAAATCTTTAGAAGCTCTAGAAGAAATTGCAAAAGGAGATGCAAACAAAGTATTTATTCCTTTTGAAGCAACACAAGCTCTTTCAAGTTTAGGTGCAGCAAAAGAAATTTTAGTTGATAAAAAAGATAAATAAAAATAAGAATTTCCTATAATATATAAAATGGTGTAAATTTAATTACACCATTTTTTTATTATTCTTTTCTTATTTTATTTGTTATTTCAATTATAGATTTTATTAGAAATTCTACATCTTCTTTTGTATTTTCTTCTCCAAATGTAGTTCTAAGTGAGCCTTGTATGTATTCTGCATTTAATCCTATTGCAGTTAATACGTGTGATGGTTCACTTTGCCCTGAAGTACATGCAGAGCCACTTGAGGCGCATATTCCTAAGCTATCTAATTCTAATAATAATTGTTCTCCATTTATATTCTTAAAAGATACATTTGCATTTCCTGGTAACCTTTTTTCTTTACTTCCATTTATTTTTACATTGGGTATATTTTTTGTTATTTCATCAAAGTAGAAATCTCTTAAATTTATTAATTTATTATTATATTTTTCCAAATTCTTATCTGCCAATTCTATTGCTTTTGCTAAACCTACAATTCCTGCTATATTTTCTGTTCCTGCTCTTTTATTTTTTTCTTGATGACCTCCATCTTGTATTTTTTCGAACTCTACATTTTCATTAATATATATTGCCCCTACTCCCTTTGGTCCATAAAATTTATGACTTGAAAGTGAAAGTAAATCTATTCCTAATTCTTGTACATCTATTTTTACATTGCCCACTGCCTGAACACAATCTGTATGAAAAATAACACCTTTTTCTTTTGCAATTCTTCCTATTTCTTTTATTGGTTCTATAGTTCCTATTTCATTGTTTGCAAACATTATGCTTATTAAAATTGTATCTTCTCTAATACTATTTCTTAATTCCTCTAAACTTATAAAACCATCTTTATCTACTCCAAGATATGTAACTATAAAACCATCTTTTTCTAAGCTTTTGCACGTATTTAATACAGCTGGATGCTCAATTTTTGTTGTTATAATATGTTTTCCTTTATTTTTATGTTTTCTTGCAATACCTTTTATAGCTAGATTATCACTTTCACTTCCACATGAAGTAAAATAAATTTCCTTTGGTTTGCAATTTAAAACTCGTGCTACTTTTTCTCTTGAGTTTTCTAAAATTTTTCTACTTTTTCTACCAATACTATATAAAGAAGAAGCATTCCCATATTCTATGCAATAATATGGTATCATTTCTTTTAAAACATCTTCTTTTACTGCTGTTGTTGCAGCATGGTCAAAATATCTTATTTTCATAATAAAAACTCCTTTTTTTAATGATATTAAAAGAAATTTTTATTTATGATACTTTTTACAAAATTAAAAACCGACAACATTTAAAACGTCATCGGTTCCCTTTTCCATAGTAAAATATTTGTGTTTTTTATGTTAAACTATTTTTAATTTGCCCATCTATATACTTTTATATTCTTATATGCATTTAATACATCAGAATATTTTTCATATTCATCTTCCCATATAGCTTGTGGTACTTTATCAAAAGCATTAAATACCTTTTCAGCTTCCATTAAAAATACTACCTGTTCTTGTTGATTCATTAATTCATATTTTTTTGCAACTTTATATAGTTTATCTAGCATTTCATTTGCTTCTATAAAGCTCCAAAAATCTTTTACATTTAATCCTATTAACTTTATTTGCATAACTGCATATGCTATTAAGGCAATTATTCCAAATAATAAAACGTATATTAGTGTAATTAATTCTTTCATTAAAACCACCTTCTTTTGTAAAATCCATTTCTATTATAACATATTTGTAATATATTTGCAACTTTTTTGTAATATAATTGTAATATTAGTTTAATTTGCACTATGTTATAATTAAAAGAATTCAATTTTGGGGTGATTTTTTGAATAGATATAAAGATACTAAACGCGTTGGTATTGCTGGCATTTTAGGCAATATATTTTTACTTATTATAAAAGGATTTGTTGGTTTTATGAGTGGAAGTCAGGCAATGATAGCTGATGCTGCAAATAGTGCCGGAGATATTTTTGCTTCTGCAATGACTTTTATTGGTAATAAAATTGCAAGTGAACCACGTGATGATGGGCATAATTTTGGTCATGGAAAAGCTGAATATATTTTTTCTTTTTTTATTAGTCTTTCCATGATTGGTGTAGCAATAAAATTATTTGTAGATGCTGTTTCTTCACTTGTTTTTGGTAGTAAATTAGAATTTTCTTGGCTTTTAGTTTTAGTTTGTATTACAACAATTATTGTTAAATTTTGTTTATATATGTATGCAAAAAAAGTTACTGAAAGGTATAATAATATTCTTTTGAAATCTAATATGAAAGATCATAGAAATGATTGCATTGTTACAACTTTTACACTTATTTCTATTTTATTTTCTTTAATTGGTTGGTTCTGGGTAGATGGTATTGTAGGACTTGGTATTTCTGTTTGGATTTGTTATACAGGAATTACAATTTTTATTGAAAGCTACAATATTTTAATGGATATTTCTTTAGACAAAAATTCTACAGATTTAATTTATAATCTTGGAAAAAATTATAAAGAAATTATTAAAATTGAAAATTTATATTCTGTACCTGTTGGTTATAAATATGTTGTTGTTTTTACAATTTATATAGATGGCAATATGAGTACTTTTAAAAGCCATGCTATTGCAGATAGTTTAGAAAAAGACATTTTAAACAATATTGAACAAATTGATAGTGTTATTATTCATGTTCATCCTATGTAAATATATTAATTAATCAACATAATAAAATTGTAAAATATATTTGTTTTAGCGGGTCGACCTAAGGATGTCTATCCCTACATGTATAATAAGAATTTTTTATAAAAAGTGGCTTTGCCACACGGGCGGACAGAGGCGTCCGCCCCTACATCCAAATTAGAAATTTCCTATAATATAAAAAATTTAGAGCGGTTTGTTTCCGCTCTATAAATTTATTTTACAATTATTTTTCCGTCTTTTGCTGCTATTTTAACTTCTTCTCCTGCTTTTATTTTTCCATCTAAAATGTATTCTGCTAAGCTGTCTTCTACTATGTTTTGTATCGCTCTTCTTAGTGGTCTTGCTCCATAGGCTTTATCTATTCCTTTTTCTGCTACTAATTTTTTTACTGTTTTTTCTATTTTTAGTTCTATTCCTTGCTCTTTCATTCTTCTTTCTACTTCTTTTAACATTAGGTCTATTATTTTATCTATTTCTATATCTGTTAATTTATGGAATACTATTGTTTCGTCTATTCTGTTTAGAAATTCAGGACGAAATTCTTTTTTTAGTTCTGCCATTACTTCTTTTTTAGTATTTTCATATTCTTTGCTATCATTTTCTTTATTTTCTGAAAAACCTAGTGATTTTTTATCTGTTATTAATCTTGCTCCTATGTTAGATGTCATTATTATTACTGTGTTTTTAAAGTCTACTGTTCTTCCTTGACTATCTGTTAATCTACCGTCATCTAGTATTTGCAATAATATATTCATTACATCTGGATGAGCTTTTTCTATTTCATCAAATAATATTACACTATAAGGTTTTCTTCTTATTTTTTCTGTTAATTGTCCACCTTCATCAAATCCTACATATCCTGGAGGTGCACCTATTAATTTTGCAGTTGAATGACCCTCCATAAATTCGCTCATATCAATTCTTATCATTGCATCTTCGTTTCCAAATAAGCATTCTGCTAAGGCTTTTGAAAGTTCTGTTTTACCAACTCCTGTTGGCCCTAAGAATAAGAATGAACCTATTGGTCTTTTTGGATCTTTTAACCCTACTCTACTTCTTCTTATTGCTTTGCTTACCGCTTCTACTGCTTCTTCTTGTCCTACAACTCTTTTATGCAATTCTTCTTCTAATTTTTTTAGTTTTTTATTTTCATCTTGTGTTATTTTTTTAGTAGGAATTCCTGTCCAAGAAGATATAACTTCTGCAATGTTTTCTTCTGTAAGCATTGTTATAGATTTTGTTTTTTTACTTTGCCATTTGCTTTGTTGTTCTTCTAATTCTTCTTTTAAGTTCTTTATTTCATCTCTTAATTTTGCTGCTTTTTCAAATTTTTGTACTTGAACCAATTCTTCTTTTTCTTTACTTAATTTTTCTATTTTTTCTTCTAATTCCTTTATTGTTTTTGGCTCTGAATATGTTTTTATTTTTATTCTAGATGCTGCCTCATCAATTAAGTCTATCGCTTTATCTGGTAAAAATCTATCGTTTACATATCTTACAGATAAATCTACAGCTGCTTTTATAGCTTCATCTGTTATTTTAACGTTATGATGTGCCTCATATTTATCTCTAATTCCTTTTAAAATGTTAACAGTATCTTCTTTTGAAGGTTCTGCTAAATCTACAGGACTAAATCTACGTTCTAATGCACTATCTTGTTCAATATATTTTCTATATTCATTAATTGTTGTTGCACCTATTAATTGTATTTCTCCTCTTGCTAGCAACGGTTTTAAAATATTAGCTGCATCTATTGCTCCCTCTGCTGCTCCAGCACCAACTATTGTATGAATTTCATCTATAAATAAAATTACATCTCCTGCTTTTTTTACCTCATTTAAAGACTTCTTTATTCTTTCTTCAAAGTCTCCTCTATATTTTGCACCTGCAACCATTCCAGAAATATCCATTGATACAAGTCTTTTATTTTTTAATAAATCTGGAACATCTCCTGCTATTATTTTTTGTGCCAAACCTTCTACTACAGCTGTTTTACCAACACCTGGTTCACCAATTAAACATGGATTATTTTTAGTTCTTCTTGATAAAATTTGAATAACCCTTTCAATTTCTTCACTTCTACCTATAACAGGATCTAACTTTCCTTCTTTTGCTGATTTAGTTAAATCTGTTCCAAATTGATTTAAAGTTGGCGTAGAATTATAGCTTCCATTATTATAATTTGATTTTCCATTTGTATTTCCATTTTGTTCGTTTTCATTTTCTATTACTTTATTTAATTCATTAAATAACTTTGTAGGTTCAACATTTAATTCAACTAAAATCCTCGTTGCAACACTATCCCCCTCTCTCATTAAACCAAGTAATAAATGCTCTGTTCCTATATAATCTGAACCAAGCTTTTTAGCCTCTCTAAAAGCATTTTCTATAACTCTTTTTGTACGTGGAGTAAACCCAAAAGTTGCATCTAATTTATCTTCATCTTCACCTATTAAATCTTCAATTTTCTCTAAAACATTTTCACTATTAACACCTTGAAGTTCCAAAACCTTTTTAGCAATTCCAGTTTCCTCTTTTGTTAAACCATATAAAATATGTTCTGTTCCTAAATATTTATGCCCTAATTCTATTGCAATTTCATTAGCAAATTCAATAGCATTTTGAGCACTATTTGTAAATTTATAAGTCATTTTCTTTTCTCCTTTCTAATTTAAAATATTCTTTTAATTTTATTTTTACCGGGTCGCCGGGAACGCAGACCCCCTACGTTTAAATTTCTAGTTTTTTCATTATTTTTACCGGGTCGTCGGGGACGCCGACCCCTACAACGTTTGACGTTAATATTGTATAAAACATAATTATATTACAATTCTTTTTTGCGGGCGGACAGAGGCGTCCGCCCCTACAACGTTTGACATTAATTTTAAAACATAATTATAATAAATTTATGAAATGACAAATATATTTGTTTTGAAATACCGCGTAAGCAACCAAACGAGCAGTTTTCTGCGAGTGCGATTTGGAGCAATCTTCATTTTATAAATTTACATGTTAGTATGTGTAAATCTAGAAAATAATTTTATAAAATATTAAACATATGCCCAAATGGTCATTGACCATTTTTTAATTCGAAGATTGCGACACCAAGGTATAAAAAACAATATATTTGGCATGGAATTATTAATCTTCTTTAATTATATTTTTAATTACCTCTGCACGTTTTATATCGCGCTCATAATTATCATTTACTTCACCCAAATATTTTTGCAAATTAGCCGGTTTAGTATATAAATACAATTTTTTAACTTTCAAATCATCTAGCTCTTTTATTATACCTAAATCTGTTCCCAACTTTACATCTGACAAAATTTCTCTAGCTTCTTCTGAAGATATTTTCTTACAATTACTAATGATTCCAAAGCTTCTGTAAACTTTATCTTCTAACTCTATACTGTGTTTTGCTAGATATTTTCTTGCTAAACGTTCTTGTTCTATTATTTTTTCTACTATAATTTTCATATTATTTATAATTTCTTCTTCTGATACACCAAGAGTTTGTTTATTAGATATTTGGTACATATCTCCTGCTGCTTTGCTTCCTTCTCCATATATTCCTCTTATATTCATTCCAAAATTATTTATAATATGCAATACTTTTTGTATATTTCCTGTTTTTGTAAGTGCTGGCAAATGTACCATTACAGATACTCTCATTCCAGTTCCTACATTTGTTGGGCAAGCTGTTAAATATCCGTATTTATCATTATATGCATAGTTTAAAGCTTTTCCAAATTTAGTATCTATTTCTACCATAAGTTTTAAAAGTTCTTCAATTTCAAATCCTGGTGCAAATACTTGTAGTCTTAAATGGTCTTCTTCGTTAATCATTATACATATATTTTCTTCTTCATTAATTGCTATTGCTCCTATGTCATTTTTGTTCATAACAAAATCTGGACTAACTAATCTTTTTTCCACTAAACTCATTTTTGTTATATCGTCCATATCTTTTAGCTTTAATATTTTTAAGCCATATCCTATTGATGGTAAAACTTCTTTTATTTTATTTACAATTTCTTCATTTTCTTTTTTAGAGCATCTTGTTTCAAAAGGATATTCTATTATATTTCTAGCAAGTCTTATTCTTGAACTTACAACAACATCAGATTCTTTTCCACTTTGTAAATACCAATTCATTATTTATCATTCCTTTCAACTTTTTTAATTTCATCTCTTATTTTAGCTGCATCTTCATAACGTTCTTCTTTTATTGCCTTATTTAGTTTTTCTTTTAAATCTAATGTTTTATTTTCTTCCTTTTCTTCCTTTTTATCTTTTTTAACTATTTTGCTTTCAATTCTTTTACCTTTTCTTCCTGTATGAATATTTGCTCCTTGAATATTTTTTAACACACCATCTATTTTATTTGAAAATACATTGTAACAATTATCACATCCAAATTTTCCTTCATTTATGAACTGTTCATATGTCATTCCACATTTTTCACATCTTTCTGGTTCTAATTCTGGAAAATCTCCTAATAATCCATAGTTTGATTTATATTCATCGAAGAAATCTCCTAAAATACTTCCAAAATTCATATTCATATCGAAGTGAATTTTGTTATTAATTCCAAGTTTTTCAGCACATTCCTCACATAGAATAAATTCCTTTTTTTCTCCATTTATTATTTGTGTATATCTTACATTTGCATTGTTTTTACCACAATTTTGACATTTCATTTTTAATTCTCCTTTCAAATTAAATTTAAAATCATATTTTTAAATATATTAGCTCGAATTTTGTCTTTATTTTCTTTAGCCAAATTAAGTACATTATCACTTGTTGCTACCTTTAAAAGTTTTGCCTCTTTTTCATTTATTATTTGATATGACAAAAAATTACTTATAAAAATATCAACTTCGCTTGCAGATAAGCTTTCACCCAAATTTTGAATTATGTGCATTAAATATTCACTTTTGGTTACATTAACTTTTCTTATTTTTATGTGTCCTCCACCTCCGGCGTTTGCTTTCTACATAATAGCCTTGCGATGGTTTAAATCTTGTTGATATAACATAATTTATTTGCGATGGTACACAATTAAAATGTTCTGCAAGCTCATTTCTTTGAATTTCTATAAATTCATCTTCTGCAAGCATATCTTTTAAAAAGTTTTCTATTACATCTGATATTCTCATCTTCTTCTCCTTTTTTGACTTTGACTTTCTTTGACTTTCATTCTATTTTTATTGGGCAGATTATTTTCTGCCCTACTTTTTTATATTATAGTTACATAAAGCCTTGTTTTCAACTTTACTTTTTGTTTATATATTTTTATTTTTATGCATTTATTTTCTGTTTGCTCTTTTTTTCTTGTTTTTTCTCATCTTTACTAAATTTATTTAAAATTATTCCAACTGTATGTACTATTTTTGTTGAATTTCTATTTGCTATTTCTTTTCCTATTGCCTTTCCTCCAACTGTTATTGCTGCAACCAAAGCACTTATTATAAATTGTATATTGAATGTAAGCTCAAAAGTTTCTGTAATTTTTACAGATATAATAGCACTTATTGCACCACTTAAAACTCCACATATATCTCCAACTACATCTGCACAAAAATTTGCAACTTTTGCTGCATTTTTTATTAGATGTATAGATGCTTTTGAACCTTTTACTTTTTTTGTTGCTTTTGCATGAAATTCATATTCATTTGCAACTGTAACTGCAACACCAACTATATCGAATATAATACCTAAAAAGATAACTAACACTAAAATGAGTGTAGCTGGTATTAATGGTAAATTATTTAGTGCATTTGTTGAAATAAATGAAAATGTTATTGATAAAATAAATGTTGTTATAAAAACTGTTACAAGCCATTTCAGCCCTGAGTTTTCTTTATCTTTATTTGCTTTATCTATTTTTGTTCAATCCCTTCTAATTTATATTATTTTAGATGGTAAAAAGCTAAGTAAATTTTACGGTTTAGGTCTAGTCGAATTTCTCTATTTTCTACTAAATATTACTATTTAGCCGTTTCCGTTTAAAGAAAATATTCATAAAATGAACACCAGATCACCACTAAAATCCGTACCTTAATCCTTAGCTTTCCTAGTTCTTAAATGAACTAACAGCCTAGAAGTTTTCCTTAACATACTTTATTCTATTATTAGTCTTTTTTGCAAAGGCAATTTCATAACTAAAAATTTAAAAATTTGGCCGAACTTTTAAATTCTCGGTAAATTAATCCCAATACCTTCACTCGAGACAGGCTACACTATGTATTTTGTGTCTTGGCACTCAACATAGGTTATACTTAAGATGCAACTTAAGCCTCCGCGAAATGAGGGAATCATATATATGCCATTATATACTACCCTAATTCCTTTACTCCCTGCAAACACACAAAACTGGCATTTCGCGCACAAACAAGAAACTTCAACGATGTGCCCTTTAGTGGATTTTTAGCCCCACCCTCATAATAGACAGTATGACTAGAATAATGCACCATCGTTTAATATTATATCAGTTTTGGAAAAAATATTCAAATTTGTATTTTATTTTAAATTCTGGAAATAATTTAGAAAATGGAGGTTTATTTATGGATATTTTAAAAATTATTATTTTATCTTCAAGTTCTTTATTTGTTCTTTTTATTTTAGCTAAAATTATGGGTAATAAAGAAATTTCTCAATTAAGCACCTTTGATTATATAATAGGAATAACTATTGGTTCTATTGCGGCCGAAATGTCTACTGCTCTTGAAAGTGATTTTATGCAACCTTTAGTTGCTATGATTGTATATGCTTTAATTACAGTTCTTATATCTTTTATTAATTCAAAATCTTTAAAAATTCGTAGGGTTATAACTGGTACTTCTCTAGTTTTATATGATAATGGAAATTTATTTAAGAATAATTTTAAAAAATCTAAATTAGATTTAACAGAATTTTTAATGCTATGTAGAACTGCCGGATACTTTAATTTAAGTGAATTACAAACTGTACTTATAGAACCTAATGGAAAGTTGAGCTTTTTACCTAAGTCTAATAGTAAACCTGCTACACCTAAAGACTTGAACCTAGATTTGCCAAATGAAAAAGTTTTAGTTGATGTTATTTTAGATGGAAAATTATTAAGAGAAAATTTATTTCAAACTGGAAATGATGAAATTTGGCTACAAAAAGAACTCGCCTCTCAAGGCTACAACGACATAAATAATATTTTTCTAGCTACAATAGATTCTAATAATAATTTGAGTGTTTATAAAAAGATTTTTAAAAATACAAAAGATGTTTTTGAATAGAAATTTATTTGACAAATATCAATTATATAGATATAATAAATAGGTGAAAAATGGCTTCACCATGCGGGTCGTCGAGGACGCCGACCCCTACATCAAAAACAAAAATTTTCTATAATAAAATGAAAAAAAGTGGTTGCCAAGTTATGGTTAAACAACACATTGCTCGGGAAAGCTAGATGTGTTGTATTTTTATTTGACAAATTTGTAGTTCTGTATTATAAATTGTTTTAAATTAAATAAAGGAGGTGATTTTGTGGATTTACGTGAAATTTCATCTTCTGTTTCAAATTCTTTGGGTGATAGAATTTGTTCTGTTATGCAAAGTGATTTTTTACAGTCTTTAGAAAATTTTTTATCTAATGGCGGGAAGGATATTAAAATGATAGAAACTGCAACTGTTGATAGAATTGAAAATGATTTTGCTGTTTGTGAGCTTTCAGATAAAAGCTTTTTAAACATTCCTTTATCTAAATTTAATTTTGATATTTCTGAAAGCGATATTGTTAAATTAAATTTAACTTATGAAAATGGCAAAGTTTCAGAAGTTTCTGTTATTTCAAAAGATGATAATGAAAAACAAATAAGACAGAAATTAATTCAAGATAAATTTCAAAATCTTAGAAAAAAATCTTAAATATTTCTGCCTTTTATTTTAATTTCCATTTGTTTTTGTTTCAAAATGTTCAATTTTTAAATCTTTTCCATCAGTTGTAATTAATATTGTTCCTTCTTCATCGGTTCTATGAATTTCACAACCTGCATCTTGTAGTCTTTTTAAGGTTTGCTTTGTTGGATGTCCATAATCGTTATTTTTTCCTACAGATATAATTGCATATTTGGGTTTTACTTTATTCAATAAAGTTTGTGATGTACTTGTTGATGAACCATGGTGCCCCACTTTTAATACTGTTGTTTCTTTAACTTTTAACTTACTTTCTACAACTTCTTCTGCATCTCCGGTAAATAAAAAGCTTTTTTCTCCAAAAACTACTCTAATTACAATTGAACAATTATTTAAATTAACATTATCATTTTTTACCGAAAGCACTTCTGCCTCTGCAGTTCCAACATTGAATTTATCACCTATTTTTGGAACCGTAATTTGTAAGTTTTTATTTGCAATAGCATTTAAAACATCTTCATAAGTTTTGGTATTTGTAGTTGTTTCTGGCATATATACTTCCCCAATTTCGAAACTATTTATTACATTATCTAATCCGCCTATATGGTCTTCGTGAGGATGAGTTCCTACAACATAATCTAATTTACTAATTCCTAAAGATTTTATATAATTAACAACCAATTCGCCATCTTCGTTATTTCCTGCATCTATAAGCATTGAACTTTTATTATTTACTAATAATATACAATCTGCTTGGCCTACATCTATAAAATAAACTTTTAGTTTTCCATCTGCTTCTAATGTTTTAACTTCTTCTTTAGGTTTAAAATTTTCTGCAAATTTTTCTGTTGCTTCCTTTGCGTTAGTTTCTACATTCGCAATATATTCATCATAACTCACATAGTCTTTTCCTAAATAAAGAGCACTAACTATAGCAATTATGGCAACTACAAAACCTAGAATTTTATTTGTTTTTTTATTCTTTTTCTTTCCACCCATTTTATCACCAAAAAAATTATAACATAAAAAATAAAAAAATGTATTATTATTTTGACTTTATTATATAATAAATATTGACTATTTTTTCTTTTTACAATATACTCTATAAAATAATTATTTAAAGGAGTTACCTATTATGTGCATAAAAGGATACAGTAAAAAAAGATTTATATATTCTGAAGACCTTAAAGCTTTAAAGAAAGATATTCTTAAACATATAAAAATTGGATTACAACAAATTGAAAATAAAGAATATATGACTTTTGAAGAATTTAAAAACAGAATGGAGGCGCATTTTGAACAATTTAACTAAATATAAAATTATTATTCTACAACAATTTTATTCAGAAATATTGAGTATTTTGGACTATTCAATTTTAAAATTACAAAACTATAATTTCTATCATAAATTACAAAAACAAATTTATAATTCTATTTCGGCTCTTGAATTTTTTCCAGAAAGATATCCAATTATATTTATATATAATAATAGTAATTTTAGAAAACTAGTTATAAATAATTATATTATCATTTACAAAGTTGGTTCACTAAATTTTAATGTATTCATATTACATATTTTTCATTACAATCAGAATTATTTTTCTTATTTATAAATCCATTGACTAAATAATTTATTTAATATACAATTTTTCATATAATATTTTGGAGGTTAGTATGGAAAAGAAATTTATTAATGTTTCTGCAAATGAAAACAATCCTTTATGGAATAAAATTATTATGCGTGAAACTCCTTTATATAAAAGAGATAATGATTTACGTACAGATTTTGAGAGAGATTACACTCGTGTTATTTATACAAATGCTTACCGTAGAATGAAACACAAAACTCAAGTTTTTTTCTCTCCTACAAATGACCATGTTTGCACAAGAATTGAACATGTAAATAATGTTGAATCTATTAGCTACACTATTGCCAATGCTTTAGGTTTAAATACTTCACTTACAAAAGCAATTGCAACTGCACACGATATTGGACATAGTCCTTTTGGTCATAGAGGTGAAAAAATTCTTTCAAACATTTCTCAAAAAGAAATTGGCGAAACTTTTTGGCATGAAAAAAATGGTTTAGAAGTTGTAGATAATCTTGAGCTTTTAGAAGATAACAATGGTTTTAAGAAAAACTTAGATTTAACCTATGGTGTTAGAGATGGTATTATTTCTCACTGTGGAGAAGTTAATGAAAAATTTTTAAAACCTCGTGAAGAATTTATAGACTTACAAACTTACATAACACCTAACCAGTATTCTCCATTTACTTGGGAAGGCTGTGTGGTAAAAATATCAGACAAAATTTCATATATAAGCAGAGATATTGAAGATGCAATTCTACTTGGTCTTTTAGATGATAGTTTAGAAGATTTGCACGAAATATTAAAATTCGAAAAGAAGGCAATTATAAATAATTCCGTTATTATTAATAAATTAATTTTCGATTTATGCACAAATTCAAATCCGGAGGATGGTCTAATATTTTCAGATGAGAGCTTACAATTATTAGATAATATTAAAGCATTTAATTATAAAAATATCTATTATTCAGATAAGGTTTTAGCTTCTGAAAAATATTTTGAATTAGTGTTGACTCAAATATTTGAAATATTAAAATCTGCCTATGATAAAGAAAACACTTTAGAAAACTTAAATAAAATGAAAAAAAGTTATAATTCAGTTGTAACACCTTTTATAAAATGGATAAATTATTACTGGAATTTAACAGATAGAGAAAATACAAATTTGCAAAATAAAGTTTTGTTTGATATAAATAATAAAAAAGATTATTTAAAATCTATAATTTATTATATTTCTGGTATGACTGATAATTATGCTATTGAATGTTATAATAATATAATTGGGTTCTAATAAAAAATTTTTATCATTTTTTATTAGATATATATTTTTTCAAAAGGTCAGGGGTTTTACCCCTACCTTTTAATCCTACCCCACTTAAGAACCCTTGGTTCTTAAGAATCTCCAAAGGATTGGTCTATAAATTTTATTATTTATTCTTGCTCGTTCCTCCCCAATGGCATTGTAACAGGCTTTGCCTTAACAATGCTCATTGGTCACCCACAAACAAATCGCAAATTTGTGTTTAGCATAAATTTACTTTATAATAATTCCTAATAGTTTTGATAATTGTATTGCTTGTATGTCGTTTACTATTAGTCCTTTTAAGTCTTGTATTTTTATTAAAATACCTTCTATATTACTTGTTGATAAGTCTATATTTTTTAGTGGTGTTTCCACAAATTGTGCTCTTATTAAACTTGTTTCTTTATATGTTACTTCTTTTAATTTTACTTCATTAAAACTACTACTGTTTAACCCACAAATTTTGAACTCTGTATCTCGTATGTTTGACATATTAAAGTTTGCATAGTTCATATTACATTCTTCAAATTTCACATTATTTATTAAAGCATCCGAAAAATTACAACCTGTTAATTTGCAATTATTAAACTTAGCTTTTTTAAAATTACATACTTCAAAATTTGTATTTGATAAATCACAATTAATAAACTCGCAATTAAAAAAAGTTACCGCTTCCAGTTTTCCGGATATTTTACAATTATTAAAAATGCATCTACTAAATTCAATATTATCTTCATTAAGTTCTGCAATTTCATCTTTGTATTCTTTATTTGAAATGCTCTCTTCATTTTGAATAGCAATTTTTATATCATCTTCCAAAATTAATTTTACTCCTATTAAAATAATTTTACACATGCATGTATTTTTTCTTCATTTTCATCTTTTATAACAATAATATTTTTACCATCCTTTTTGCCATACAAACATTTAACATTTTCGCCATACTTAATTTCTTTTTTATATACAATTTCAAAATTATTAAACTCCTCTGAATTATATATTTCTTCTGGCAAGGCTTCATATGCAATGTTTATATAATTTATATTATGAACATGTTTATTTACATCTATTACACTTCTTTTTATACTATATTCTCCACTATGTTCATAATTTTCTGGTTCTTCTATTTTATATGCAGGTTCTTCTTTGAAGCACTGCTTATCTTCTTTTTCATACTTGTCTGCAATTTCATCTGTTATTGTTATCATTCTGCCTTTATCAATATCTATTAATACCCATTTTGAAGTTGCTTTTGCTATTAACTCTCTTTCCTCATTATAAATCTCAAAATCTCTATATGCATAAATTCTTTTTACACCCCTAGACCATGTAACTATTTCTAGCTTTTCTCCATATTTTGGTCTTTGAATAATTTCTACTTTCCATCCTAAAAGTATCCAAGATAAATGTGTTTGTTCTATGTTTCCAACACCATATCCTGCTATATCTGAATGAAATCCTGCTACATCTTCTAACATTCCTAATATTGCTTTATTGGTAGCTTTATTAGAAATACCTATATCTTTTAGTCCTACTCTAACGCTGTTTTTTACAAACATTTTTGTTCACCTCTATATTTTCTAAATTACTCATTTTCATCTTTCTTTCCTAATTTTTTTAAATTTTCCTTGGTTTCTTCAATGCTATCTTTTATATTATTTTTTGTATCTTCTATATTTTCTTTTATTTCTCTAGTTGTATTTTCTACTCCTTTTTTTATTTCTTTTGTTTTCTGTTTAATTTTTACTTTTATAAATCTAATTGCTGGGTATGCATCTACCAATCTTCTATTAAGAGCTGAAGATTTACCAAGAATAATCTCTTTAACCTTTTTAGTTATTTCTTCTGTGTTGTCTTCTCTGTTTTCATTATTTACAGCCTTTGTTGTTTTTCTAATGTTCAATACAACAGTTAATGAAATAATATTATCTATTACGTATATTCCTAGTATAACTCCAGATACAATATGTAAATATAATGTTGAAATTTTTCCATACAAACCTAAAAAGAATGGGTTTAACACATACATAATTAGGCAACCTAAAATTCCAAATGGAATAATTGTATTTAAGCATACTCTACCATTTATATTGTATTTTCTTTGACTATAATCCCACCATCTCGCATTAAATAGCTTTTCCATAAAATAGCTTGTTAAATACTCTAATACACCACATACTAAAATTGCCATAAAAAATAGAACTACTGGATTAGCTGTAAAATACTGTAATAGCAGAGTAATTAAAATTCCTCCAAATCCATAAATTGAGCAACAAGGTCCAATTAGAAAACCTCTATTAACAAATCTTTTTAATTCAATAAGTTTTCCTACAACTTCCATTGTCCAACCTATTACGCTATATGTAATAAATAATAAAAAATATAATTCTATAGTTTGTACCATTGGCTTTCTCCTTTTTAATTTTTCACTATTTTATATTAATATATCTATTTTTACAATAGATATTAAATATTTTTATGTTATAATATATTTATGGATAATGAGTTAAGATATAATAAATTAAATAGATTTTTGAAGAATAAATTTGGTGAAAGAGTTTTAAAAATATGTATCGATGGCGGTTTTACCTGTCCTAATAGAGATGGAAAAAAATCAACTTATGGTTGTATTTTTTGCAGTGAGAAAGGCTCTGGCGAACATATTAAAAAATGTGATTCCATTTCTGAACAAGTACGAAATTATTTTAAAAGCTATAAAGCTGAACGTGCAAATAAATTTATTGCATATTTTCAAAACTACACAAATACCTACGATAGCATAGAAAATTTAAAAGAAAAATATGATAGTGCCTTAATAGATAAAAGAATTGTAGCATTAGCTGTTGCAACAAGACCAGATTGTATTACAGAAGATATCGCAAAATTACTTTCATCATATTCAAAAAAATACTATGTATGGGTAGAACTTGGACTTCAAACTTCAAACGAAGAAACTGGAAAATTCATAAATAGATGCTATACAAATTCAGATTTTACAAATGCAGTTAAAATATTAAACAAATATAATATTGATGTTGTATCTCACATTATGGTTGGACTTCCAAATGAAACTTTTGAAGATATAAGAAATACTGTAGAATTTATAAATATGCATAATATTCAGGGACTAAAAATTCATTCTACTTATGTTGTTGAACATACACAATTATATAAATTATACAAAGAAGGAAATTATTCTCCTATTTCTTTAGAATACTATTTGGAATGTTTATGTTATATAATTACTCATATTTCACCACAAATTGTAATTCATAGAATATCTGGAGATGCACCTAAAGATATTCTAGTTGCACCTAGCTGGAACTCGCATAAGAAATGGATTTTAAATGGATTTAATAAAAAAATGATAGACGAAAATTTATGGCAAGGAAAATTTTACGAAAAAAATTAATATTTCTATAGATTTTTATTTATTTTATTGTATAATAACTTTAAGCACAAAGGATAAGGAGTAATTTATGAATAATATAAATATTAGTTTCGAATATTCCATTACTTCAAATGAATATATCGAAATAATGAATTCAGTTGGATGTAAAAATTATTCAAAAAAACAAGTTACTAGAGCTTTAGATAATACAATGTATGTTATTAAAGCTTTAGTAAATGGTGAACTAGCTGGTATGGGTAGAGTTGTAGGTGATACCTCATTAGTCTGTATGCTATGTGATGTATGCGTTAAACCAGAATTTCAACATAAAGGAATTGGGGTTATGATAGTAAATAATCTAAAAGCCAAAATTCTTAATGGTGTTTCAAAAAATGAACAAATGCAAATTGGATTAACATCTATTGCCGGTTATGAAAATTTTTATAAAAAAGCAGGTTTTAATTTTAACCCAGATAAAATTACTGGAATGTACTTATTAGTAGATAAAGGAGAATAAATTATGAGCCAATATACCCCCATTTTAGATGTAATGGAAATGAATTTAGAGAATAATATTTTACCAGATAAAAAAACTGTTGAATATTTTTTAACCTTAGAACAGTCAAATTCATTATCTGATTTTGATGAATTAAGATTTCAAGGCTTATTTAAAACTATTCAGAGTTTATTACATACCAAACATAAAACAGTTGATAAAGCTCTAAAAAAAATAGATAGGGATATTAAAAGAAACCAACCTATAGATAAAAACTTATTAGAAATTGTAACATCTGTTAGTGGCAGTGATTATTTAACCAAAAAACAAAGTGAAAAATTTAACAAATTATTACCACAAATAAATAGAAATAGTAATTTGCCTGTAAAAACAAAAGAAAATATATTTATGAAAATACCTTTTATAAAAAATATTATAAATTCTGTAAAAACAAAAAAATTTGATTTGCAATATAAAGATATTCCTGTACAGAATCTTAACTATAATATAAATACAAATAAAAAAAATCAAATTGATAATAAAAATAAAGCACAACAAACTCCGACTAACCATATTGTTTCTAAAGTAGATATATACAAACCCCAAACTATTGTAATTAGTGATTTACATGGTGATATGAATAGATGGAGTACCATAAGAGAACATTTAAAAACATTTCCAAATACTAAGTTTATAATAGAAGGCGATGCTATGGATAGAGGAGCTTTTGGAATTGACATTTTGCTCGAAATTAAAGAATTATCTGACTCAGGCAAAGTGCAATATTTGCCAGGAAATCATGATATTTTTACCTATAATTACCTAAAGTCCCAAAACACATCCCATTATGATATTTATGATAGTGCACTTAAGCATTTATCTTATAATGGTGGACAACCTACTATAGATGCCTTAGAAAATTTTGACTCTGTTGTTGATGAAGCTATAAAAAGTGGAAGATACATAACAAAATATCAAAACAGGAATTAACAGATTGGCTTGGTTCACAACCTATTCAAACGGTAACTTCTGAAAATAATATTAACTATGCACTTGCACATGCTGTATTTGATGCCAAATTATATAAAGAAGATAAAAACTTTAATATGGAAAAAGCTTATAATATTCGAACCCAACCACAAGTTAGCTCAGAAGATTTAGAAAAGTTAAATAGATTTAATAATTGTATGTGGTATAGAGAACAAGATCCTAAAACACATTATGCCCCTCTTTCTTGGCCAAAAGATTTTCTAGTTGTTGTTGGTCATACAAAGCAAGAAGAAGCAAACATTCAGAATATAGAAGAAGACCCTAGAAAACAAATAGTATATATAGACTGTAAAAAAGGAAATTTCCAAGGCTTTAATTTAACAGAAGCAAAACATATTTCACTTGAACAACAAAAAAATCAAGAACAAGAAAATAACTTAGAAAAATAGAAATTTTCTATACTCCCAAAAGTTCCCCCTAATTATTCAATAAATAATTAGGGGGACTTTTTTATTATATAATTTTTGTTTATTTTATCAAATCTTTATCAATAATTTCGAAATTTGCTCTATGTATATAAAGAGCCTTCCCATCAATCATTAACTTGGTCATTTTAGGAAGATTCTCTGGAATCTCCCACCTAACCTCATCTCCTGAATAAGCACAGATAGGAACTCCTAATTGGGATTGTATTACAACTACTTGAGACTTTCCAAAAAAGTTTTTGTAGTCATTTACAACCTTTGCCACTGATGTTAAGCTGCTAATTCCACCAGTTGATTCACTGTTAATATCCTTAAGGCTAAAATCCACATCTTCTTTTAGTCCCTTTTCAGCAAAAATAACCGTATTACCACAACTTTCCATCTGTTTTCCATCAATTGTTATTGTTATAACAGATGATAAGGAATAATTGGTTGTCTGTTCTCCATCAGAGTCAACGCCATTTTCTTCAACTGTATTTCCATCAATGTCTATTCTTTTTCCTGATGCAGTTAAAAATCTAGCTCCATAATTGTCGTAAAAGTTAGCTGTATAAGATACACCTATAAGGCTTCCTTTTATGTTATTAATCTTGCTATCAAAAAATCCACAACCTGAATTTAAAGATGCTACAACTAATAAAACTAATAAAAATTTGATACTCCGTTTCTTCATAATTTTTTCCTCCTTTAATAAATTAATTAATTCATTAATTTTAAACTACTACTACACAAAATATTATAAGCCATCCTACTATTTATGTCAACATTGTATTCTATAAATTCATATCTTTTATAACTTGCATCATTATATCTTTTGACCTTTGATGAGTTATTCTTTCTACTGCCTTATTTACATCTACCCATTCCACATCGCTTACTTCTTCTATTTGAGGCTTATCTTCTCCTCCAATTTTTTCTCCAAGAAAATATATTACCGTTTTCATCACATCTTCTTTTGGACTATATTCTGATATATATCTATTTTCTTTTTCAATTTTTATGTCTATATTAGTTTCTTCCTTAACCTCTCTTATTGCTGTTTCAAACTCTGTTTCTCCTTCTTCAACATGCCCTTTTGGAAAGTCCCAATGTCCTGCATTATGTTTAACTAAAAGAACCTTTCCATCCTCTACTACAATGGCTCCACAAGATTTTTCGTACTTCATTTCATTTCCTCCTAAATTTGTTTTTTCTTATTTTATAACAAATAAAATTAAAATTCAAATAATTGATTATTTGATGTAAATATTCGTATTTATAATTTCTTTTAATACGTAATGCCGCCGAGTAATTGAATAAATTTCATTATAATTATGTTTTTTTATTTATGATTAATTTATTATTTTGGCTTATATCACAAATTTTATATTGCGGGTCGTCGGGGACGCCGACCCCTACAACGTTTGACATTAATTTTTTTATAAAATCTGAACAATAATTAAAAATCAATATTTCGAATGTGATTGGAGTGAGTGTATAGCTTCTTATTAAATTTAAATGAGGGCGCGTTTTGCGAGAGGCTCGTTTGAATTTCTATTAGAAGCTATAACGAACGTATTGAGCCGAGAAATATTTATTTTTAATTATTTTCAGATTATGATATCTTATTTTTATAATCTTATGGCGGTCAATGACCGCCGCTACATTATTACAATTTTAAAATTTTTTTAATACATAATTTCGCCGAGGAATTGAATAAATTTTCATTATAATTATGTGAATTTTTATTACATTACAAATCTCTTTTTTGCGGGCGGACAGAGACGTCCGCCCCTACATTGTTTGACTCAATTATTTTATATTATAAAATTTGTGCATTCTTTTTCTATTTCTCTTGCTGTTGGCATTTTTATTATTTTTTCAGATAATTCTTTACATTCTTCATATTTTAGATTACATATAATTTTTTTAGCCTTTAAAACTTTTCTTGGATTCATTGAAAATTCATCTAAACCTAGTCCTAAAAGTAATGGTATATATCTTTCATCTCCTGCCGCTTCCCCACAAACTCCACAAAAAATATTATGCTTATGAGCTGCATCTATTGTATTTTTTATAAGCTTTATTATAGATGGATTAAATTTATTATATAATTTCGCAACATTATCATTTCCTCTTTCTGCCGCCAATGTATATTGAATTAAATCGTTTGTACCAATACTGAAAAAGTCGCATTCCTTTGCATACATTTCTGCATTAATTGCAACAGAAGGAACTTCTACCATTATTCCAACTTTAATATCATTATTAAATTTTATATGCTCTTGTTCTAATTCTTTTTTGGTTTCCTCTATTATTTGTTTTGCTTTTCTTAATTCTTCTATTGAAGAAATCATTGGAAGCATTATTGCTAAATTTCCATACATACTAGCTCTTAAAATTGCTCTTAATTGAGCTTTAAATAATGGTATATTTTCTAAACAAATTCGTATTGCTCTATAACCTAAAAATGGATTTTCTTCTTTCTTTAGTTCTATTCCCTTTATATCTTTATCTCCACCAATATCTAAAGTTCTTATTATACTTAAATTCTTTTTCATTGTTTCTGCTACTCTTTTATATGCAATAAATTGTTGCTCTTCTGTTGGTACATTTTTTGTTTTCATATATAAAAATTCACTTCTAAGTAAGCCGATGCCTTTAGAATTAACCTCCTCAACTAAATCTAAATCTTCTGTTGTTCCAATATTACAAACCACTTCCACCTCATGGTTATCCAATGTTACCGCATCTCTATCTAAAAATTTATTTAATTCATTTTTATTATTTTCGAACTCAACTGCCATATTCTTTAATTTTTTAATTTCTTCTTTGTTTGGAGAATTATGGACTTCACCTGTTTTTCCATTTATTGCAACATATTCTTTTTCTTTTAATATTTCTGAAGCATTTTCTAAACTCATTATTGTAGGGATTTCATGGTTTCTTGCCATTATTACAACATGAGAAGTTTCTCCGCCTGTTTCTAAAATGATACCATTTAAATTAGCTAAATTTATATTTGCTGTATCAGATGTAGAAAGCTCTTTTGCAACTAGTATAGTATTTTCTGGCAAGGTACTTAAATCTATTTTTTTAGTATTAGTAAGTTTTTCTAAAAGTTTATTTTTCATATCTAAAATATCATCTGCACGTTCAGATAAATATTTATCATCTATAGCTTTAAACATATTTGCAACTGTGTTGAAACCTTTTTCTGTTGCATATACACTGTTATATTTTTCTTCTTTAATTAATCTTAAAGTTTCATTGGTCAATGTTGGGTCCTTTAATATTAGGCTATATGCTTGCATTATTTCTTGCTCTGTACCTGTTAAATTTTCTGATATTTCTTCTATTTCTTTCTTCAAGTTTTCAAGAGCAAATTTAAAATTCTTAAGTTCATTTTCTACATCATGAATTTTATAATTACTTATTTGAATTTCATCTTTTTTTACAATTTTAACATATCCAAACGCAATCCCCTCAGATACACCTTTTCCCTGTAACATTAATTTTCTCCTTTCAAAAAAATATGTATTATTTTTTGTTTACGGGCGGACTTAAGCCGTCCGCCCCTACAATGTTTGATATAATTTTATTAATATTTTAATGTTATTCAATTATTCTAGTTATTTCCTCCATTGCTTTTTCTTCATTGTCTCCATTACATATAATTTCAACATTAGTATTTTTAGTAATTCCTAAACTCATTATCATTAAAGGCATTTTTGCATTTATAATTTTATTGTTTGCTTTTATATTTACATCACAATTATATTTATTAGCAATTTTTGAAATTTCGGTTGCTGGCCTTGCATGCAACCCTTCATTACTTGTTATCTTTATATTTTTTGTAATCATTTTATCACCTATTCTTCCCATACATTATTCTTCCAAGCTGCCATTATTAATGCTGCAACTATAGATCCAACAACTATTGAAACTATATACATTAAAGGATTTCCTACAACTGGAATTACAAATATTCCTCCATGCGGTGCCATTAATGTACACCCAAAAAACATTGATAATCCACCTGCAATTGCTGAACCTATAATTGAACTTACTAAAACTCTTACTGGATCACTTGAAGCAAAAGGAATTGCTCCTTCTGTAATAAATGCAGCTCCCATAATATAATTTAGCAAAGCTGATTGCCTTTCTTTTTTTGGTAGCTTTTTCTTGAAAAATGTTGCTAATATTGCTATTGCAAGTGGTGCCACCATTCCTCCTGCCATAACTGCAGCCATTATGTCGTATTGCCCAGAAGCTAACATTCCCGTTCCAAAAGTGTATGCTGCTTTATTAAATGGCCCTCCTAAATCTATACTCATCATTCCACCAAGTATCATTCCAAGTATTACTTTATTTGTTCCACTCATAGACTCTAAAAAGCTATTTAACCCTGTATTTATTTTTCCTACAAATGGATTTATAAATATCATTATTACACCCATTAAGAAAATTCCTAAAACAGGATAAATTAAAATTGGCTTCATTCCCTCTAAACTTTTTGGTAAAAAGTTAAATAGTTTTCTTAATAAAACTACAATGTATCCACCAATAAAACCTGCAAGTAGAGCCCCTAAAAATCCTGAGCTTACAAGTGTTATATCTGGATTTGTAAGTGAGCTAAAGGTTGTACCATTTATAGCTATTGCTCCACCAACAAAGCCTACTGCTAAACCAGGTCTATCTGCTATACTATAGGCAATATAACCTGCTAAAATTGTAAGCATAAAATTAAATGCAAAGCCACCAATTGTTTTAAACAAAGCAGCTATTGGAGTATTCATACCAAAATTTGCAGGGTTAATTGAATAATCATCTAATAGGAATGAAATTGCAATTAGAATACCTCCACCAACAACAAATGGTAGCATATGTGTAACACCACTCATTAAATGTTTATATATATTTCCTCCAAATTTTGTTTCTGTTTCTTCTTCATTATTTTTATTATTTTCATGATGTACTGGTAATTTTTCTGTTAGGGCCCTTTCTATTAGTTTTTCTGGTTCTTTAATAGCTTCGGATACTTTTACTCTTAGTATTTTTTTGCCATCAAATCTTTTTAAATCTATTTTTATATCTGATGCAATAATTATTGCTTTTGCATTTTCTATTTCTTCTTTTGTTAGTTTATTTTTTGTACCTGTTTGACCTTGTGTTTCAACTTTTATACTATGACCTATTTCTTTTCCTTTATTTTCTAAGCTTTCAGCTGCCATATATGTGTGAGCAATACCTGTTGTGCATGCTGTAATTGCTAATAATTCATAACCATTATCATTTTGTTTTTCTTTATTTTCTGATTCCTTTTCTTCTTCTTCTGCTTCATTTATTACTCTTAAAAATTCTTTAGTACTTTTACTATTTATTAATTTTTCTTTAAATTCTTTATTCATTAATAGTGTGCTTAATGTACTTAATACCTCTAAATGTAGATTATTGTTGCCTTCTGGAGCTGCAATTAAAAAAATTAATTTAACATCTTCTCCATCTAAAGAATTAAAGTTTACTCCATTTGGTACAACTGCGGCAACGAGCTTTGCTGTTTTTACACTTTTTCCTTTTCCATGTGGTATTGCAATTCCATCGCCAACACCTGTTGTACCTTCTTTTTCTCTATTGAAAACTAACTCTGCATACTCCTCTTTATTATTTAAATTTCCAGTTTCATTCATTAAGTTTATTACTTTATTTAATACATCTTCTTTTGAAGAAGCTTCCAAATTAAGTATTATAGAGCTCTCATCTAATAAATCTGTAATTTTCATAACTTATCTCCTTATTAATTTTTTATCATTTCATAAAATTTTTGTATTTCTGATTTTTCAGCTAAAAATTCTGAACAAGCAGTTGCACTTCCACATGCAACTCCTAATTTTAATATTTCCTCATAGTTTTTATCTTGAATAAATCCTGCAATTATTCCTGCAACCATTGAATCTCCTGAACCTACTGTATTTATTCTTTCTCCTTTAGGCGCTTTTATAAAATGTTTATTTTTTTCTGAATCTATCATTAATGCTCCTCTTGCTCCTAAAGATACAACTACATTTTGTGCACCTTGTTCTTGTAATTTTTTAGCATATATATAAGCATCATTCTCATCTTTTATTTCTACATTAAAAATTTCGCCTAATTCTTCTTCATTTGGTTTTATTAAATAAGGTTTGTATTTTAAAACATTTGTTAGTAAATTGCTTGTAGCATCAACTATTACTTTTATTTTTTTATTTTGTAATCTCTCACATATTATTTCATATATATTATTTTCTATTCCATTTGGTATGCTTCCAGCTAATACTAAAATATCATCATCTTTTAACATTTCTAATTTTTCTATTAATGTACTTAATTTTTCTTTTTCTATTTTTGGTCCAGTACAATTTATTGCTGTTTCTTTATTATCTGAATCTATTTTTATATTTATACGAGAATTTCCTTTTTCTAGATTAATAAATTCAGTTTTTACTCCTAGTTTATTAATCATTTCTTCAATTTTATTGCCTGTAAAACCTGCAACAAAACCCAAAGCTATGCTATCTATTCCCAATTTTTTTAAAACAATAGAAACATTTATACCTTTGCCACCTGGAAATATTTTTTCATTTCCCGATTTATTAATTTTATTTTTTTCAAAACTATTTACTTTTAAAACATAGTCAATAGCCGGATTAAAAGTAACTGTGTATATCAAAATTTTCACCTCTAAATTTATTATGCCAAAATTTATAAAAAATAATAAAAAAACACATAAATTTATTAAATTAATAACAAATTCACATGCTTTACTTTTTATCTTCCTTCTGCTAAAGCTAAATATCCTAATTTAGTTTGTTGCATTTCCATTCTTTGTATTTTCAAAAAGTTATCATCAAAATTTTCTAATAGTTCATCTAAACCATTTATTCTATCTAATATTTGCCTTTTTTCTTCTTCATTGTCTACTTCAGAATATAATTTATATAAACAACCTTCTGTATTCATTTTCATTTTTTGATCAATCTCATTTTCTTTTCTTTTAGAAGTTTTAAGATTTTTAAATACACTTTCTGGTTCTATAAATTCTATGCATTTATCAAAATTTATAAAAACCCATTTTATTTTGTTTGCTCTATCTTTTATTTGAGCAATTTGTTTTTTTACTACTTTTTCATTTTTTTTATTTTTACTTTTTTCCAACTCCTCACACATTTCTTTTGTTGTTTTTATTATTTCAGAACATATCAATTCATCTACATTTTTAGTTGTTTTAACCTCTAAACTTTTTTTAAAATCCTTCAATTTGTATTCCTCCCTGTAATTTAATTATTTTAATAATTTATGCCTAAAATTAAACTTCTCGTATTATAGCATTTTACTTATACAGAATTTGTCGAAGTGTGCTATGAAAATTAATTTTTTATACATGTATTGAAAAAAGAGAATCTCCATGTGGGCAGACTTAAGGCATCCGCCCCTACATCAAAAATAAAACTTTCCTATAATACAAAAAGACAATCAAACGATTGTCTTTAACTTATAATAATTAATTTTTAATAATTTTCTGCTTTTATTTCAAAATATGCTTTTGGATGGCTACATACTGGACATATTTCTGGTGCATTCTTTCCTATTACTATATGACCGCAGTTTCTGCATTTCCATATTTTATCTCCATCTTTACTGAATACTAAACCATCTTCTACATTTTCTAGTAATTTTTTATATCTTGCCTCATGTTCTTTTTCTATTTTTGCTACTGCTTCAAATAAATATGCTATATGGTCAAAACCTTCTTCTTTTGCTTCTTTTGCCATTCTATCATACATATCTGTCCATTCAAAATTTTCTCCTTCTGCAGCATCTTTTAAATTATCTGTTGTTGTTGGTATTTCACCGTTGTGTAATAATTTAAACCATATTTTTGCATGTTCTTTTTCATTGTTTGCTGTTTCTAAAAATAATTCGGCTATTTGTTCATATCCCTCTTTTTTAGCCTTACTTGCATAATATGTATATTTATTTCTTGCTTGAGATTCCCCAGCAAATGCTTCCATTAAATTTTTTTCTGTTTTTGTTCCTTTTAATTCCATAATTATACCTCCATTTACTATTTACATTTAAAATGCATTTTGCTTATTATAACACATCCTATTTAATTTTCAACTTTTTTCACAAATAAATTACATTTGCATATTTGTTTATTTATAAAATCATCACAAGGACAAAGTGTAGTTTCGTTCGTTTCTAGTCTGCAAGGACAGTGTCCATCTTTTTTATAAATTCCATTTAATATTTTTTCTGTATATTCCCTATCTGGATTATATATATAACCTTTCATAATTTACTCCTTATATATTTTGTATTTCATGCTTTAATTCTTCTGCTGTTCTATAGCCTTCTATTTCTGTTATCTTTTTTCCATCTTTGTATATAAATATTGTTGGAACAGCTTCAATTCCTTTATCTATTGCATAGTCACGATTTTCATCTATATCTATTTTTAGAATATTATATTCATTTTCTAATTTTTCTAATTCTTTTGCTATCATTTGGCATGGCCCACACCAAGTTGCAAAAAAATCTACTATAACTATTTCATTATTTTTTATTTCATTTTCACACTCTTGTGAATTTACATGTTTAATCATTTTATCAACTCCTATTTGTATTTTTTACTTTTTAAATTTTTTTATACAAACAAGCACACAATTCTACAAATTCAAGAATTGTGTGCTTTAGGTATGTATATGATTTTTATACTAATCTTTCAAAAGCTTCCTTTGGTCCCCAATCACATTTTTTAGGACATTTGTAATCTGGGAACGTGCATCTTGCACCTTTTGAATATGGTAATAAATATTCATATACTCTTTGATTTGTATCTTTAGTATTTTCCAAGTATTTAGTCATCGTTTCCTGTGTTTGCATTGCAATCTCCAACTGTGCACAACCACATAATCGTTCTTTACATTTAAGTACAAAATTTTCTACTGTTCCTCTTTCATTAACTTTTACAAGCATTCCCTGTGGGTATCTGTATGCTAAAGATTTAATATCTTTAAGCCACTCTTTTTCTAATTCTGTACCATTAATAATTAATGGTACAAAAAATTTTGCATCCTCAATATTTGGTACTTTAATTTCATATGAAATTGTACGATGTCTCTGTGCTTGTGCTACCTGTGCAAAAGTTGCTAAATAGTTACAACAATAATTTTCTCCCCATTCTTCTTTACGCTCCACATTCGCAAAAAGAGAAAATGTACGGTTTTTACCATCTGGCATTTCTTCCTGACAGTACTTACTCATCATTGTAGAAAATTCACCCAGTACAGGTTTCAAAAGCTTATTAAAATCTGTTTCTTCTGCATTCTCTACATAATCTTTCGCCCAATGAACAAGGTAATTCATCTGCCTTAAGCTAGTAGTGTAACCCATTGTTGTTGCTGGAGTGAATACACTAATTAAGTATCTTGCATTTTCCATTGCAAGTTTGTGAGCTTTTTTCTCATCCATTTCAGTGTATAATTTTAGAATTTCCTTTTCAAAAATTCCAATCCACTTTTCATACAAGGCTTTTTCTTCTTCTGAAGGTTCCATCTTCGTATATCTGGCTGATTTTTCAGAAGTATCATATTCCTTCTCATTATTTAAAATCATTGCCAAAATTTTAGGTACACCTTCAAAGTCAAAGTTGTATTTAACATGTCCAAATACACTGTGATGTCCACTTGTTTCTGTTCCGTTTGCTCTCTTGTTACTTTTTTCTTCTGGTTCAGAAAACAAAGTTTCAACATTATCTGGCATATAACAAATACCTGCCATTTTGCCTGAGAAAGTTCTTGCCTCATTAATTGGAAGTTCATACCCTGGTTTCGTTGATGCTAATACTTCATATTTCATTTGTTATACCTCCTGTTTAATAATTATTTCTACAGTTACTACTTAAATGCCTTTTGCATTTTGTGTATTATATATCATTTTATGTCATTTTTCAACATTATTTTAATTTTATTTTAATTTTATATACATAGCAAAAAATACTAGAGTCTGACACACTCTAGTATTTTTATTTTTTCTACCTAAAATAATTATTCCTCGATTGGTGCTTCAACAGGGCACACTCCTGCACATGTTCCGCATGATATACATGCAGTTTTGTCTATTATGTATGTTTCTTCTCCTTCTGTTATACACGCTACTGGGCATTCGTTTGCACATGCTCCACATTTTATACATTTTTCTGTTATTTTATATGCCATTTTATTTCACCTTCTTTCAGTTTTTTCATATTTTTAATTTTCTTCTTTTGATAATTTTTCTATCTTTTCTAATTCTTTTAAGTTTTCTTTTTCTTCTTCGTTCATCTCTTCTTTTTCAATATTTTTTAGTATTTTTACGTCTGATGCTTTATATTTTTTAAAATAATATCCATCTTCTTTATCTTCAAGTTTTACTCTTACTATTTCTTTTAATGTTTCTATGCTATCTACTGTTCCTTCTCCATCCTCTGTTTTCACAATTGCTCCTATTTTTGGCATTCTTGCAAGTTTTTCTTCATATGCTTCTTGCTCATATCTTAGGCAACACATAAGTCTACCACAATTTCCAGATATTTTAGATGGATTTAAAGATAAATTTTGCTCTTTTGCCATCTTTATAGAGACTGCATCAAAATTATTTAAAAATGAACAACAACATAGTTCTCTACCACAAACTCCATTTCCACCTATTCTACGTACTTCATCTCTAACTCCAATTTGTCTTAATTCTATTCTGGTTTTATATATTGCTGCAAGTTCTTTTACTAATTCCCTAAAATCAATTCTTCCATCTGATGTAAAGTAAAAAGTAATTTTGCTATTATCAAATTTATATTCAACATCTGTCAAATTCATTTTTAGTTTGTGTTTTTTTATCTTTTCTTCTGCAACTTTAAAAGCTTCTTTTTCTTTTCTTTTGTTTTCTTCATAATGTTTTTTATCTTTATAAGTTGCTTTTCTTATTACCTTTCTTAATGGTGAAATTATTCTTTCCTCTGAAATTTGTTTATTTGCTATTGCAACTTCTGCATATTCTTCTCCTGTTGATGTATCTACAATCGCATAATCTTTTAGTTTAAATTCTATATCTCCTGGATCAAAAAAATATATTTTCCCAGGCTTTTTAAATCTAATTCCAACTATTGTTTTCAACTATTTAATTCCTCCCAAATATTTATTAATAAATTGTCTATTGTCATATCATAATTACTATTATATGCAAGTCTTTTCTTTGTATCTTCTATAATTTCTATTGCTTTTACATATTTACTTGCTTTGTTATATTCTTCTTTTGCTTTTTTCAAAAAATAAATATTGAAGTATTCTAAAATCTCATTTATATTTTCTTTTCCTTTGTAAATTTCTGTTGCATTATTTATCAGCTCTATTACACTATTACAATTTAAATTACTAAGTGTTGTTTCTATATTACTATATAATTCTTGTTTATCTTTTACTTTAAGAGCCTTTCCTACACTTCCTTCGAAGTTTTCAAGCATTGTTTCGCTAATATTCTGAAAGTCAAAATTACCTTCTAAACATTTTTTTAATTCATCTTTATTTAATGGATTAAATGTTAGTTTTAAACATCTTGATTTTATAGTGTTTATTAAATTACTTTCATTTGATGTAATTAAAATTATTACTATGTATTCTGGTGGTTCTTCTAAAGTTTTTAGTAAACAATTTTGAGCTTCTACTGTCATAGTTTCAGCATCATCTATAATATACACCTTTTTATCTGATATAATTGGCTTTTCATATACTTTTTCTAACATTTGCCTTATTTGATCTATTTTTATTTTGCCATTTGGTTTTATAACATTAAAGTCTGGATTATTATCATTTTCAAGTTCTAAACATGATTTACATTCAGTACATGGTGCTTTATCTTTATTTAAACATAATATCATTTTTGCAAACGCAGTAGCTATTTGTTTTTTTCCTATTCCATATTGACCTGAAAATATATAACTATGTGCTACACTATTTGTATTAAAAGATTTAATTAAATCACTTTTTATTTTGTTATTTCCTATTATTTTTTCAAAAGACATTTACTATTTTCACCTTTTATTAATCTACTTTTCCAAATAAATTTAATGGCCAAATTCTTAATTTTACTTTTCCTTCTATTTTTTCTAATGGAATACATCCAAATCTTCTGCAGTCTGTACTTTGTGGTCTATTATCTCCCATTGCAAATACGCAATTTTCTGGAACTGTAAAGTCTGTATATACTCCACCTAAAGAG
>CAKPGS010000004.1 GCA_934155165.1 uncultured Clostridia bacterium
CGTTATAGAAGAGAAGATGAAATAGGAACACCATACTGTGTAACAGTTGATTTTGATACTCTTGAAGATGAAAGCGTCACTATAAGAGATAGAGATACTATGGAACAAGTAAGAGTAAAAATAGATGAATTAGAAAAATGGATTGAAGAAAAAGTCGAATTTTAGTAGATTTTTGTGAATTATAATGTTATAATTATAAACATAATTAAATAGAAAGGAGAAAAAGTATGATTTATCCTGATGCTTTTATAATCTTCAAAATTATTGGAAATGAAGAACAACATGCAAAGATTTTTTTGTACCGAAAATCGGAGTGCATATATTCAGGAAAAATACAAGATATTTCTCCTGATAAATTTGAACGGCTAAATATTTTTTTAGAAGAACTAGTTCGAATTAATGACAATTCTGGAATTTCTCTCAAATTCGGAATAATAGAGGTACAAGATTTGTTAGAAGGATTCAAGTGAACACTTGAATTCTTCTATTTTGAAGAAACTAGAAAGGCAAAATTATAATAAATTTATGAAAAGACGAATGCAATTGAAATGTTATTAGAAATTGTTTAATTATAGCAAAGGAGGAAGCGATGGCTTGCGAAGCAAGAGCAGCGAGAGGCTCGTTTGCTATAATTTTATAATTTCTTATAATATGTAATGCCGCCGAGGATTTGAATAAATTTCATTATAATTTTGCAAAAAGAAGTTTAAATAAAAAGAAAGGAAATAGAAAAATGAAAGCAGCATTTTATACATTAGGTTGCAAGGTCAACCAATACGAAACAAATGGAATGATACAAGAATTTATAAAACACGGCTATGAAATAGTAGAATTTCACGAAAAAGCAGATATATATGTAATAAATACATGTACGGTAACAAATATGTCTGATAGAAAATCAAGGCAAATTTTGAGAAGAACAAAACAATTAAATAAAAATTCTGTAGTTGTTGCAGTTGGTTGCTATGCACAAGTAGGAAAAGATAAACTAGAAGAAATTCCAGAAATAGACTTAATACTTGGAACTAATGAAAAAAGTAAAATGCTTTCATACATAGAAAAGTATTTAAAAACAAATAATAAAATTGAAGTTATTTCAGATGTAATGAAACAAAAAGATTTTGATGAATTTGGAGAAGTAACATATACAGATAAAACAAGAGCTGTAATAAAAGTACAAGATGGATGTGATAGATTTTGCTCATATTGCATAATTCCATATGCAAGAGGAAGAGTTAGAAGTAGAAAAATAGAAAATGTTATAGATGAAGTAAAACATATAGCACAAAAAGGAATAAAAGAAGTTGTAATTACAGGAATTCACGTTGCATCATATGGAAAAGATTTTAAAGAAGATATAGGTCTAATAGATTTACTAGAAAAAATAAATGAAGTAGATGGAATAGAAAGAATTCGATTAGGCTCATTAGAACCAATGATAATTACAGAAGAATTTATAAAAAGACTTTCTAAATTAGAAAAAATATGCCATCATTTTCATTTATCACTTCAAAGCGGATGTACTGAAACATTAAAAAGAATGAATAGAAAATATACTATTCAAGAATTTACAAAAGTAGTAGAGTTGTTAAGAAAAACATATTCAGATGTAGAACTCACAACAGATATTATAGTAGGTTTTCCAGGAGAAACAGAGGAAGAATTTAAAACAACATATAATTATTTAAAAGAAATAAAATTTTATAAAATGCATGTATTTCAATATTCACCAAGAAAGGGAACAAAAGCAGCAGTAATGGAAAATCAAATTTCACCAGAAGTAAAGGCAAAGAGAAGTAAAGAATTAATTCAATTATCAAATAAAAACCAAAAAGAAATAAATAAACAGTATATAGGAAAAGAACTAAAAGTGCTATTTGAAGAATGTGAAAATGAAATTGTGAAAGGACATACTAGTAATTATATAATGGTGGAAGCAAAAGGAAAAGAAGAAAACTGCAATAAAATAATAAATGTTGAAATAAAAAAAGAAGATGGCGAGATGTTAAAAGGAAATATAAAGTAGATTACAAAAATATTACAATAATAATACAAAAATGTAAAATATGATTTTGATGGAAACTATTGAAAAAACTTGCATATTATAGTATAAATATTAAAGTAATGTATTACAAAGGAGGAAGCAATTATGGAAGAACAATTTGAAAGTGGAGTATTTGGTGGAGTAGAAGTAAAAACACAAGAAGAAGCTAAAGTAAACACAGAATTTAATTTACCAACAAAAGTTAGTATATGGACAAAAATAAAGAATTTCTTCTGCCAAGATATAAAAGTAGAATTAACACCAAAACAACAAAAAGTTGAAGATGAAATAAATGAATTTTTACATCAAGAAATCACTTGGGGAAAAGTAAAAGATTTCTTATTCCAAGAAGTAAAATTCAAAAAATAAATTAAAGAGAATTGCAAATATAGCAATTCTTTTTTTAAAAACTCTTTACAAAACATTAAGTAAAGGTATATAATTAAACAAGATTTTTGTATATAGAAAGGTGGCAAAAATATGAAAATTTATGATAAAGAAATTTATAATAAACAAAAAAGTTTAAATACAGTAGTTATAATTGTGGTCGCCTTTATAATTGGGTTTGTTGTTGGATATTTTGGAAATGCAGCTGTAAAAAATACAAATACAGTTCATCATAATAATACAGTAAATAATAGAACAACACAAAATACAGAAATAAAAAGAGATACAATATAAATATAAAAAATAAAATTGAATAAAGCCGATGAAAAAGCAAAGTATATAAACAATAATTATTTTTAAAGAGAAAGTAAATCGTGGCTGAAAGTTTACTAAAATAATGTTTATAGAAATTTCACTTTTGAGGTTTTTTCTTGAAATAATAGTAGGGAAAAGCGGTTGCAACGATATAGCAAATGAGGTTGAATTATAAAAATATTTCAATGAATTTAGGTGGTAACACGGGTAAAAGAATCGTCCTATGCAAGGGATGATTCTTTTATTTTTATATAAAAATAAATTTATATAAATAAAATTTAAAGGAGGAAACTATGAAAGAGCAAATTGCAAAAATGAAAGAAACAGCATTAGCAGAAATTAGTAAGGCACAAGATATTACAGAGTTAAATAATGCTAGAGTTAAATACTTAGGAAAAAAAGGTGAATTAACAGCCATTTTAAGAGGAATGAAAGATTTAAGTGCAGAAGAAAGACCTATTATAGGAAGCTTAGTAAATGTTGTAAAAACTGAATTAGAAAATTTAATAGAGGTAAGAGAAGAAGAATTTAAAAAAGCAGAAATAAATAAAAAATTAGAACAAGAAAAAATAGATATAACTTTACCAGCAACAAAAGTAAAAAGAGGAAGTAAACATCCTGTAAACAGAATAATAGAAGAAATAGAAGATTTATTTGTATCAATGGGATATGATGTATGCAGTGGGCCAGAATTAGAAACAGATGAATATTGCTTTGAAAGATTAAATTTACCAAAAGGTCACCCAGCAAGAGATATGCAAGATAGTTTTTACATAACAGATGAATATTTATTAAGAACACAAACATCTGCAGTGCAAGCAAGAACGATGATGGCAAATACAGAAAAAACACCAATAAGAGAACTAACAGCTGGAAAAACATATAGAAGAGAAGATGATGCAACACATTCACATCAATTTGGCCAAGTAGAAGGGTTAGTAATAGATTACAAAGAAAATAATGTTTCTTTAGCAGACTTAAAAGGAACACTAGAAGTATTTGTTAGAAAAGTAATAGGAAAGAATAGTGAATTACGTTTTAGACCAAGTTATTTCCCATTTACAGAACCATCTTATGAAGTAGATGTATCTTGCTTTAAATGTGGAGGAAAGGGATGTAATCTATGTAAACAAACAGGTTGGATTGAAGTATTAGGTTGTGGAATGGTTCATCCAAATGTATTAAAAATAAATGGTTATGACCCAGAAAAATTTGGAGGATTTGCATTTGGAACAGGAATAGATAGACTAGCAATGTTCAAATACGGAATACCAGATATGAGATATTTATATGCAAACGATGTAAGATTTTTAAGTCAATTTGATAGAAAGGATGTGGACTAATTGAAATTAAGTACAAACTTTTTAAAAGAATATGTAGATGTTGATGTAGACACAAAAACTCTAGCAGAAGCAATGACAAAAGCAGGAAGTGAATATGATTCAGCAGAAAATTTAGTAGAAGCAACAAACTTAGTTATAGGAGAAATAAAAGAATGTAAAGAACATCCAGATTCAGACCATTTACACCTATGTAAAGTTGATGTAGGAAACGAAATTTTAGATATAGTATGTGGAGCTCCAAATGCAAGAGCAGGAATAAAAGTAATAGTTGCTTTACCAGGAGCAGAATTACCAGGTGGAGTAAAAATAAAAGCTGGAGTTATTCGTGGTGAAAAATCAAACGGAATGATGTGTGCTTTATATGAAATAGGAATAGATAAAAAATTCTTATCAGAAGCAGATAAAAACGGTATATGCGAATTACCAGAAAATGCAGTGCCAGGAGAAGATCCAATTAAATTTTTAGGATTAGATGATAGTGTAATAGATTTTGACTTAACAGCTAATAGAGGAGATTTACTAAGCATTTTAGGAATGGCTTATGAAGTAGGAGCAATTTATGATAAACCACTAAAAAAAGAAGTAGACTTATCTCATAAAGAAAATGGAGAAGATATAAACAATAGCTTTAAGGTAGAAGTAAAAACAGATAATTGTAAATTATTCTTAGCAAAAAGAGCAGAAAATGTGACCATAAAAGAAAGTCCAGATTTTATAAAAAATAGACTTATTGCAAGTGGAATAAGACCAATAAACAATGTTGTAGATATAAGTAACTATGTTATGTTAGAACTAGGTCAACCATTACATTTTTATAATGCAGATAATTTAGATGGAAAATTAATTGTTAGAATGGCAGAAGAAGGAGAAAAATTAACAACTCTAGACAACATAGAAAGAACACTTACTAAAAATGATATTGTAATTTCAAAAGAAAATGAAGCAATAGGTTTAGCAGGAGTAATGGGTGGACTTACAACAGAAGTAGAAAATGATACTAAAAACATAATAATAGAATCTGCAATTTTCGATTCTGTTTTAGTAAGAAAAACATCAAATAAAATAGTTAGAAGTGAAGCAAGCAACAGATTTGAAAAAGGATTGGATTATAAAAGAACATATATGGCAGCAGAAAGAGCATGTGCATTACTAGAAAAATATGCAGATGCAACAATTACAACAGGAACAGTTGTATACGATAAAATCGAGAAACAAGAAAAAAACGTAGAAATAAAATACGAAGATATAAATAGAGTTTTAGGAACAAATATCTCAAAAGAAGATATATTAGACGTATTTAGAAAACTTGGATTTGAATATAAAGCAGATGATGAAAAAGCAATAGTAAATGTACCAAGTAGAAGAATAGATATATCTATAAAAGAAGATTTAATAGAAGAAGTAGGAAGAATTTATGGAGTAGACAATATAGTAGGAAAATTACCAACATTACCTATAAAAACAGGAAGCTACGACAAAACAACAAGAAGTATAAGAAATAAAATGGTAGATTTAGGATTAAACGAAACATTATCATATATATTAATAAATGATGCAGATGTTCATAAATTTACAACAGATGAATTTGAAGAGTTAAAACTATTAGACCCAATTACAATAGAAAGAAATACTTTAAGATATAGTATGATTCCATCTTTATATAAAATATATGAATACAATTATGCAAGAAATCAGAAAGATGTTGCAATATTTGAAATTGGAAAAGGATTTTTCAGAAAAGGCGATATATACGGAGAAGAAAACAAGTTATGTGCAATACTTTCAGGAGAATTCTATTATGGAGTAGATAACAAGAAAAACGTAGACTTTTATATTGTAAAAGGAATAGTTGAAGAAATGTTAGATTACTTGGGTTATGAAAATAGATATAGCTTTGTAATGCCTAAAAATATGCCAAAAGAATTTCATCCAGGTCAAACAGCAGAAATAAATGTAAATGGTCAAAGTGTTGGAATTATGGGAAAACTTCATCCAGAAGTAACAAAAGAAGATGTATTTACATTTGAAATAAACTTAGATAAATTACTAGCAAAAAAAGTTGGAAATATGAAATATAAAGAAATATCTAAATATCCAACAATAAAAAAAGACTTAGCAATAATTATAGATAAAGATATAACTTCAAAAGAAGCGGCAGATGTATTAAAAAGAGCTGCAGGAAAGCTATTAACAGAAATAGAAGTATTTGATGTATATACAGGAAAAGGAATAGAAGAAAACAAAAAAAGTATAGCATATTCACTATCATTTGGAGCAAAAGATAGAACACTAACAGATGAAGAAATAAATGCAGTATTAGAAAAAATAATAGAAGCAGCAAAAACAAAATTAAATGCAGAGCTAAGAAGCTAAAAATATATCTAAAAATACTTGAAATTTTAAATTAAATAAGGTATAAATAAAACATATTGTAAAACAAAATTTACAATATGTTTATTTTTTGCAAAGGAGAAAAACTATGAAATTAACAATAAAAAAAGCACATATTTTTACAATTATATTAGGTGCAATTTTTGTAAGCTTAAGTATATTTCATACAAATTTATGGTTTGATGAAAGTTACTCTGTAGCTATTGCAAGACATTCTTTTTCAGAAATATGGAACATAGGTGGAAACGATGTGCACCCTATTTTATATTATTGGATGTTACATATAATTCAAATAATAACAGGAGGTTCAGTTTTAGCATATAGAATTTTTTCTGCTATTCCAATTATAATTCTTGGAATTTTAGGATTTACCCATATAAGAAAAGATTTTGGAGAAAAAGAAGGTTATATATTTTCATTATTAACCTACTTTATGCCAGCAATGAGTGTATATACAAATCAAGTAAGAATGTATTCATGGTCTATACTTACAGTTACAATTCTTGCAATATATACATATAGAATTTTTAAAGGAAAAGATTCAAATAAAAACTTAATAATATTTGGAATATCAAGTTTATTTAGTATATATCTACATTATTATGGATTAATGGCAGCAGGAATTATAAATGCAATTTTATTAATTTACTTAATTATAAAGAAAAGAAAATCTACAGCAATAAAAATAACATTACTTGGAATAATTCAATTAATAGCATATATACCATGGCTTATTAATTTTGCTACACAATTAAAGAACGTATCGGGAGGATTTTGGATAGGCTTTGAATTTCCTAAAACACTAATAGAATTAACAAGTTTTGGATTCTTAGGAGATTATATAAATGGAAATTTTGGTTTATATCAACATATAATTTTTGTATTAACTATAGAATTATACATATATTTAGGTGTGAAAATTTATAAATACAAAAAAGAAAAACAAGATATAAAACCAGCAATATTATCTGTTATAATCTATGTAGCAGTAATAATTGCAGCATTATTAATAACATTAGTTATGAAAACATCAATTTTATATTATAGATATCTGTTTGTAATAACAGGATTATTTATATTTGTTTTAAGCTTTGTTTTAGCAAAAGAAAAAAACAAAATAGTTTCTCTTTTTATTTGTATAGTAATAGTTTTATTAGGAATGATAAATAATATAAAATTGATAAATGAAAATTATGATGAAAGCAATAAACAACCAATTGAATATTTAAAACAAAATGTTCAAGAAGGAGATTTAATAGTATATTCAGATGTTGGTGTTGGAGCAGTTGTAAATGAATTTTTAACTCAAAATAATCAATATTTTTATAATGCAGACCATTGGAATATATACGAAGCATATAAAGCATATGAGCCAACAATGAAAATTACAGAAAATGATGAATTTACAAATAGTGCAAACAGATTTTGGCTTGTAGGATATAACGAAAATATTTACAACTACTTGTTCAATAATGAAAAATATAGTAAAATAAGTACAGAAACCTTTGATACAAAATATCAAGGAAATTACTATGTTATAATCTTAGTAGAAAAGAACAGATAAAGGAGATAAAGGAATATGGAATTTGTAACATGTTGCATTTGTGGAAATAGAGTTCAACAATCTAATGGAATTGATATTTGTGGTGTTTGTGTAAAAACACAGGGAGATAGAATTAAAATTCTAGCAATAAAAAAATACCTAGACATTTATCCAGAAGCTACAGTTCAGGATGTATTAAAAAATTTAGCAGTTAGACAAAGTGATATAGATAGATATGTAAAAGAGGGTAGTGTTAGATTAATATATTCAAAAGAAGGAATGAAAGTAGTTAATGCAAAAAGAGAAGAAAAAGAATTTAAAAATAGCAGTGAAGAAGACAGAAAAAAACAAGTTATAAGTGAACTTGCTAAAGCTTATAATCCTTATGTAGGAAAGGATAGAAACATAAAAGGAACGAAAACATTACAATCCAAATTGGTTTATGATTTAGATCGAAGATTTAATAATAACCAAAAGGGAGAATCTAGATAAAAAAATTCACATTTATGTGAATTTTTTTATCTTATAGGAAATTCCAAATTTGCATTAATTATATTAATTAATAAAAAGATGATTGCTCTAAATCGCACTCACAAAGAAATCTTTTCGTTTGGTTTTTTATGCAGTATTTCAAAAAAATATATTTGTCACTTTATAATGTAATTAATTTTTTAGTATAATCTAAATTAGCTTGAGATGTATTTTTAAATCCTAAAGTATAAATATTAGTTGATAAAATATCTTTTTCCAACATAAATTTTAAGTTATTATTTTTGGATTCTTCCATAAATTTTTTAACAGAAGTTATTAATTGTATTTTTCTATTTTGTTCTGAAATTGCAGAAAGCATTTTTTTACCTTTTTCATTACATCCTAAAACTCTAATATAAGGAACTACTTTTTTAGAAATCTCCATATCATGCTTTGTAATATTTAAAAGACAATAAACTAAAATTCTTTGTATTCTTGTTTGAGTGTATCTTTTAGATTTAACCATATTAATTAATTCTGTAATATTATTGCAATTATTACTAGCATTTTTTAATGCATACTCTAAACCTTCAGTAACATCAGGAATATTTGCAATTTCAGAAGTTTTCAGAGTTCTTAATTTATACAAAATTTCTTTTTCAAAGGTTTGTAAAGAAGTTATATAGTTTCCTTGTTCAATTTCATTACGCATAAGCATATAAGAATTATCTGGCATAACACAACGAATTTCATCATATGCATCACGTTTTAAAAGGTCGCGTATTGCAGTAGAACTAGCATATTCATCCACAACATTATGACTATTATAATAAACTTTTTCTCTTTTTATAGAAATTGGAATTATTTGAGATTTTGTTTTCTTTAGTGCTTTTAAATATTCTATGCCTAATGTATTATTTGGTTGATTTAATATGTTTGAATATTTTTGTATATTATTTAAATACATTAAAAGAGCATTTTCTCTGGCTTTTGGAAATGAAATACCTTTACTAAGTTCATGAGATAGTATTGAAGAAAATTGTTTTGGTTCATCATATAAAACATTTGCAATATTATTAAGAACATCAATTTCACAGTTTTCAGAACCAAAAGAAACGAAGTCAACAATTTTTAATTCGTTAAGGATTTTTATTGCACCTGCCGCAAAGTTTTCTGAACTTGAGGTTGCATATAAAGTTGGAAGTTCAATAACTAAATCAATTCCATTATCTAAAGCCATTTGTGTTTTTGTCCATTTATCTAAAAGTGAAGCATCGCCTCTTTGCACAAAATTCCCACTCATAACACATACAGTGTATTCTGAATTAGTTGATTTTTTTGATTGTTCTAAATGATATAAGTGACCATTATGAAAAGGGTTGTATTCGGCAATAATACCAAGAACATTAGCCATAATAAAATACCTCTTTCTACAAAATTTCTCTTGTAATATAAAATAATTATTGGTATAATATCACAAAATAAAAAAAATATCAATATTTGGGAGTTATTATGGTAAATGTAACTATTTATACAGATGGAGCCTGCTCAGGAAACCCAGGACCAGGAGGATGGGCCGCAGTACTTTTATATGGAGATAATAAAAAAGAAATATCAGGCGGAAGCAAGAATACAACTAATAATATAATGGAAATAACAGCTGTAATAGAGGCTTTAAAATGTTTAAAATTTGAATGTGAAGCAAAGATTCATAGTGATAGTGCCTATGTAGTAAATTGTTTTAATCAAGGTTGGATATATAATTGGCGAAAAAATAACTGGAAAACAGCTTCAAAAGAGCCCGTGAAAAATAAAGAATTGTGGGAAGAATTATACAATTTGGTTCAAAAACATAAAGTAGAATTTATAAAAGTAAAAGGTCATAGTGATGTTGAATTAAACAACAGATGTGATGAACTTGCAAGAGCTGAGATTTCTAAATTATAAAAATACGAAGGAGGAAAAAAATGAACGAATTAAATAAAATAATAACATATTTTGAAGGATTTACCTTAGAAACAATAATAGATATTATAATTGCCATTGGAATTATTGTGATATTTAAAATTTTTAGCACGGGAATTGCAAATATTGTAACAAAGATTCTTAGAAAAAAAATGAAAAAAACAGAAAGAAAAAAGAGTGCAATGTATAATACAACCAAAAAGTTAGTGAATTTAATCGGAATATATATTGCAATTTTATTCTTAAAAAGACCATTATTGATATCGGCAGTTGTATTTGGATATATTACAAAAATATTTAAGGTTTTGGTAATATATTCAATAGCAAGAATAATTGCAGAAGCTATAACAATGGATACCTTTAGAAAATTCAGTAACAATGATGAAGATGAGGGGGATGGAATATCAACCTTTGTAGTTAAAATTATAAGAGGCTTAGTGTATATAATTGCAACTTTTATAGCGATATTAGAGCTAGGGTACGATTTAAGTGGGTTAGTTACAGGACTTGGAATAAGCAGTGTTGTAATAACACTTGCAGCACAAAATTTAGCTAAAGATTTATTAGGAGGATTCGTAATTTTTACAGATAAACCTTTTAAAGTAGGTGATTGGATACAATTTGGAGACTATGAAGGAACTGTTGAAGATATAACTTATAGAAGTACGCGATTACGTACATTCGAAAATTCAATAGTAAATATACCAAATTCAATTATAGCAAATGAGTCTTTAATAAACTGTAGCAAAATAGAAAAAAGAAGATACAAAATTAATTTAGGATTAACACTAGAAACACCGCTAAATAAAGTTAAAACAGTAGAAGAAAAAATAAAAACAATGTTAAAAGAAAAAGAAGATGTTATGGATGACTCTATAATTGTTAAATTTGATAAAATAACAGATAATACAATAAATTTATTAATATATGCATTTACAGATTCAGTAGACTATGGAAGCTTCCTAAAGCAAAAAGAAGAAATCAACTTTAAAATAATGCAAATATTAGAAAGTGAAAATGTAGAATTAGCATATGATACTAAAACAATATATATGAAAAATTAAAAATGCAGAGAATTCTCTGCATTTTTTATCGTAATAAATTAAACCAATTTTTGAAAATCTTACAAGACATACTACCGCAATCCAATAGACTTTACATCTGTACTAGCAACTAAATCTATAATATCCAAAGTTTCGCCATTTAAAGTATAAGTTATTTCGCCTAACTTTTGTCCCTTATAGATTGGTGCGGATAAATTATCTTGAATAAATACATTTTGCTCTATTTGTTTTTCTTTCCCTTTTGGAATTAATACACCAGAAGTATTTTCAACTGTTGCATTTATATTTGCTTGAAATCCTTTACTTACAGAAACAGATTGAACAGTATCTCCACTATCGCCAAGTTTTATGTATGAATAATTTGAAAAGCCATAATCTAATAATTTTTGAGCTTCAGAAAATCTTAACTTGGTAGTTGGAGCTTTCATTATAACAGCAATTAAGGACAAATTATCACGAGTAGCTGAAGCTGATAGATTATAAAGTGCAAGAGAAGTAGAACCTGTTTTTAAGCCAGTAATACCGTTATAGGTTCTAATTAGTTTATTGGTATTTACAAGTTCAGATTTGCCATCTCTTAAAGAATCCATATAAATAGTGGTATATTTTGTAATATCTGGATGTTTGATTAAAAGCTCTTTACTCATTAAAGCAATATCGTAAGCAGAAGTTATATGTCCATCTTCATCAATACCATGACAATTTTTAAAACATGTGTCATTCATTCCTAATTCCTTAGCTTTTTCATTCATTTTTTGAACAAAGGCTTCTTGTGAACCTTCTAAATATTCAGCCATTGCAACGGTACAATCATTTGCGGAAACTACACAAATTGCTTTTAGCATATCATTAACAGAAAGAGTTTCGGTTGTGTCTAGCCAAATTTGAGAACCGCCCATGCTTGAAGCATTTTCGCTACAAGGTATTTGTGTATCATAATTTATTTTGCCTGAATCAATAGCCTCCATAATAAGTAGAATTGTCATAACTTTTGTAACGCTAGCAGGTCTTAACTGTTCATGCATATTTTTTTCGTATAAAACTTTTCCAGAGTTTTGTTCAATTAAAACGGCTGATCCAGACTCTAAATTTAGAGAATTGTCAACAGAACTTCCCTCTGTAGAGTTAGTATATACAGAATCTAAAGATGTAGACCAAATATAATTACTATAAGCAAAAATAGAAATTGGATAGAACGAAATCAAGCAAAAGCATAACAATAGGGAAATTATTTTCTTATTCATATATGTACCTCCGTATTTGTAAAATATATTCAATGGAAAATAAATATATGAATAAATTTTATATAAATTTAATGTTAAATATTAAAAATATAAACAATTTATGTCAAGCGTTGTATGGGTCGGCGTCCCCGACGACCCATAGAAAGTTTAATTATTATTTTGTCTTTGTTAGATTTAAAATTTTCTAGGTTATTTTTACGATTCGGACTGTTACGTTTTTGGAATCTACTGTGCAATAGATTTTTATAGGAAAATCGTAGTTATTTACAAATTTAAAATCTACACTTCCATAAGCTACTGCTGCATCTTTTCCTTCCTTTACATAAGGTACTTTTTTGCTATGAGGATGTCTTTCAGTTATGTTTAAAGAAGGCAAAGCTAATACAGCATTGTATAATGTGGAACTAATTTGACAGTTACCTCCACCATAACCTTTTATTTTATTGCCATCTTTATCAAAAATGTCGGCTTCTTTGTATCCTTTCTGAGGAGTGGATTTTCCTATAGTTTGTGTAAAGGAAAATGTTTTTCCAGATTCTACAGTTTTACCATTTAATGTTTCAGATGTTAATTTTAAATTATTTTGTCGATTAGAATCTTTGCTATAAATCTTTGTAGAGAAACTAGATAAATCTTCTTCAGTAGGAGTAGCTTGAACTGGAGGTTCAGGTACAGGGGGTTCTATAGTATTAGTATCTTGTTCGTTTACTATGGTATTGTTTTGAGTATTTTGATTTTGGTTTTCGTTTTCAGTATCAGTATCTGTATTATTAACAGTGTTACTTTCTGCAGATGTTCTAGCATACTCTGTTGTATTATTTTCTTGGTTAGAAACATTGTTATTAGAATTATTTTTTAATATAAAAAAAATAATACCACCAATTAATAAAATGGACATAATTGCAATTAAAATATATTTTGAATTTTTCATAAAAGCCTCCGAAATAATATAAGAATTATAATTTTAGTATTTGGCAAAAATATAAAAAATATTATAAAAAATAAATTATAAGAAATTAATATAAAAAAATATATATTAAAAATACAGTTTGGAGCGGTATTGACAAATAAAAAAAATATAGTATAATATGTAAGAGTATTATGTAAAAGAGGGGATGAAATATGATTTCAAAGTATTGGAGAAAAATAGGATTATTTATTTTAATAGTTGCATGTTTATTCAATATTACTTATAAAATTGTTCATAAAGTCTCTTTAAAAACTCAATTAGAAGCATCTGCAGAATACATACAAAAAGAAAATAAATAAAAAAATATTTATAAATGCTTGAAAAAAATATATAAATATGTTATGCTTTTAAACAGCAAATTTTATGAAATAAAAAGGAAGAGGTGAATACATAATGAAAACAGGAATACATCCAGAATATAAAGAAGCAACAATTACATGTGCTTGTGGAAATGTTATGAAAACAAATTCAACAAAAGGTGATATGAAAGTTGATGTTTGCTCTAAATGCCATGCTTTTTGGACAGGAAACTTAAAACAAAATAAAACAGGTGGTAGAGCTGAAAAATTCAAAAATAAATATGGTATACAATAATTTTTTAGGGTTCGTTTTATCGGACCCTTAAAAAATTTATAAATAATATTGCTAATATAAAAAAATGAGGTGTAGTAAATGAAAATAGGAATTGTTGGTTTACCAAATGTAGGCAAAAGTACTATGTTCAACAGTATTACAAATGCGGGAGCAGAATGTGCAAATTATCCATTTTGTACAATAGAACCAAATGTTGGAGTTGTTCCTGTTCCAGATGAAAGATTAGATAAATTAACTCAAATGTATAAACCAGAAAAAACTACTCATGCTGTTATAGAATTTGTAGATATTGCAGGACTTGTTAAAGGAGCAAGTAAAGGAGAAGGACTAGGAAATAAATTTCTATCACATATACGTGAAGTTGATAGTATAGTAGAAGTTGTAAGATGTTTTGAAAACGAAAATATAGTTCACGTTGATGGTAGTGTAGATCCTATAAGAGATATTGAAACAATTAACTTAGAACTTATTTTGGCAGATTTAGAAACAATAAATAAAAGAATGGAAAGAGCACAAAAAGCTTTTAAAGCAGACAAAAAAGTTAAAGTAGAAATTGATTTATTAAATAAAATTAAAGAAACTTTAGAATCTGGAAAATCAGCTAGAACTCTTGAATTAAATGAAGAAGAATTAGACTTAATAAAAGATAGCTTTTTATTAACTTTAAAACCAATTTTATACATTGCGAATGTTTCAGAAGATCAATTAGGAAATGATAATGATGAATTAGTTAATAAAGTAAAAGAGTATGCTTCAAAAGAAAATGCAAATGTAATTCCTTTATGCGTAAAAATAGAGGAAGAATTATCTAGCTTAGATGGAGAAGATAAAAAAGAAATGCTAGAAGCCCTTGGCTTAGAAGAATCAGGTTTAGATAAAGTAATAAAAGCAAGTTACGATTTATTAGGACTTATGTCTTTTTTAACTGCTGGAGAACCAGAAGTTAGAGCATGGACAATAAAAAAAGGAACAAAAGCTCCAGAAGCAGCAGGAAAAATTCATTCAGATATTCAAAGAGGATTTATTAGAGCAGAAGTTGTAAAATATGATGATTTAATAAGGGAAGGCTCAATGAATGCTGTAAAAGAAAAAGGCTTACTTCGTTCTGAAGGAAAAGATTATATAATGCAAGATGGAGATATAGTATTATTTCGATTTAATGTTTAAAATATTACAAACATATTACAAATTTGAAAAATATAAAAAAACTATTGCATTTTTTTATGAATAGTAGTATAAAATAATAAGAAAATAAAAATAATAAATACGAGAGAAAAAAAGGAGAATAATTATGAAAAATTTAAAAACAAATAAAATAATAATAGCTTTAGCAATAGCATTAATGGTTATAGTAGGATTTACATTTAGCGTTAATGCTGATGATATCCAACAAATTAATCCATCTGATGTTATAACAGGAAGTGGTTCTGGAAATACGAACGGAAACACAAATGGCAATACAAACGGAAATACAAATGGTAATGCAAATACTAATAAAAACGTAAATACAAACGCAAATAAAAATGCAACTTCATATAATAATACAAATACTAATTTACCTAAAACAGGCTTAGCAGATTATACTCCATTATTTGCTGGAATTGCTTTATTAGTTGGAATTGCTGCAATAGCTTATAAGAAAGTTAACGAATATAAAGATATTTAATTTGAAATAAGATTCAATATTTTAAGAGATAGAGTTAGTCTATCTCTTTTGCTTTTACAATTATTCTTTTCTTGTTTTTATTATTACATGTAATAAGTGTTAATTCTCTACTCGAATTGTTTTGACTTAAAATTGATGTATTATTTACTTCAACTTCGAAAATACTATAAACAGAATATTTTACATACAAATTAAAAGAATCATATAATATTATTTCATCATTATCTTTTAAAAGGTGTATATTACTAAAAAAAAGGTTATTTTCGTAATTATGCCCAGCTAAACATAAATTACCCATATTGTTAATGCTTGGCCCATATACTCTACAGATTCCAAGTTTTAAAAGTTCATCATTTGTTTTAGAAAAAATTGGATAATTTATATTTATAGAGGGGATTTCAATTTTTCCTATTATAGGATAATTTGTGTTATCTGTTAAGTTTGAATCATATAAACCTTGGATTTTTATGGCATCATAAAAATTACTAGAGGATAAAGTATCCTGCTTTGATAAAAAGAAATTTTTTACAGATATAAAAATACAAATGCATATTAATACAACACATGTAAAAAACAAGAAAATATATTTGAACTTTTTTTTATTTTTTACAGGTCTATTGTTAGAATTTGTGAAACTTTGTGGTAACAAAATTTGATTCATTTTTTTCTCCTATTATTGTAATAAGTATTTTATAAATATTTTTTACAAAATGTTTATAAAATATGCCAAATAGTATAGACTTTTTAGTTAAAATATCATAAAATAGACAGGTAAAAAAGGAGTTGAGAAAATTGAACATATGGCACGATATTGAAAAAGAAAGAATAAATAAGAATGATTTTGTTGCTGTTGTTGAAATAACAAAAGGTGGAAAAAACAAATACGAATTAGATAAAACAACAGGAATGCTTAAGTTAGATAGAGTTTTATATACATCAACACATTATCCAGCTAATTATGGTTTTATACCTAGAACATATGCAGAAGATAATGATCCATTAGATGTATTAGTTTTATGCCAAGAAAATATAGATCCAATGACATTAGTTGAATGTTATCCAATAGGAACATTAATAATGACGGACCAAAATTCAAAAGATGAAAAAGTTATTGCTGTATGTAAGCAAGATCCGTTCTTGAATGAATATCAAGACATAAGCGAAGTTCCAAATCATATTTCTTCAGAAATAATGCATTTCTTTGAAGTGTATAAGCAATTAGAAGGAAAACAAACCTCTGTAGATAAAATCGTTGGAAGAAAAGAAACAGAAGAAATAATAGAAAAATGTATGAAAAATTATGAAGAAAAATTCGGAAATTAAACTTATAGAGGGGACGTGTAATATATGCTAATAGAAAAAGTTGGTTTTAATTTATTAGCAGTTTCTTTATTTATAATAATATTCTTTAAAATGATAGCTAGAAATGATACAAGTTATGTATCTTTTTTAGTATTAGAATTTGTTGGAATTTTTATTGAATTTATTGAAATTTTAAAAGGTACAACATTTGCTGTTTGGCTAAAATGTATAACATATTTTATAGCGATAGTATTGCCACTAGTAATTATTATGCTAGAAAAACACAATAAATATTTATTAGAGTACATATATGTGTGTTTAGCAAAAATATATAAATTGTTTAATCAAAGTAAGTCAAAAAAGATGTTATTAAAATTAGTAACAAAATATCCTGAATGTTACATTGGACACAAAATGCTTGCAGAAATATATGTAAAAGAAGGAGGAAGAAGAAAGGCAATAGATGAATATGTTAAGGCAATAGATATTAATAAAAAAGATTATGATTCATATTATGAAATAGCTTTTCTATTAAATGAATTAGATAAAAAAGAAGAGTCAATTCAAATGCTAAATACATTGGTAAATAAAAAGCCAGATTATTATAAGGCTTCAGAACTATTAGGAGCATTATTTTGCGAAAAAGAAATGTTTAAAGAAGCAATAAATGTATATCAAAATGCAATACAGTATGATCCAAATAATTATGAAATTTATTACAATTTAGGAATAGCATATACAAGATTAAATGATTTTCAAAAAGCACAAGAATATTACAAAATGGCAGCTGAAATAAATGCAGAACTATATTTAGCAATGTATAACTTGGGAATGTTATCTTTAATGTTTGGAGATATAGAAGAAGCAAAAACATATTTCGAAAAATCAGTAGATGGCGAGTTTGTAGAAGCAAAAGGATATTTTAATTTAGCAAGAATTGCTTGTATAAATGGAGAAAAAGAAAATGCAATAAATTATTTAAATCATGCAATAGAATTAAATGGAAATTTAGCAAAAAAGGCATTAAATGATAATATTTTTATACCAATTCAAAAATATATTCATGTACCACATAATATAGCTGAGCCAGAAAATAAAATGGAAGAAAAAGAAATAAAAGCACAAGAACATTTAGAGCAAACTTACGAAATAGTTGGAACATTAAGTAAAAATGAACTTAAAAAAATGAATAGTTTTCAAAATACAAGAATAAACATTAAAGAAAAAGAAAGAGAAATTTAAAGGAGGATTTGTATTTGAAAACAACAATTTCAGTTATTGGTGGAGACAAAAGAATAGAGTATTTGGCACAAATGTTAAAACAAGAAAAATTTAATATAAAAACATTTGGAATGGAAAATTCTGAAATGATATGCAAAGAAGATAAATGCAGTTCTATAAAAGAATGTATAGAAAATTCAAAAATAATAATATCTTCTATACCATTTTCAAAAGATGATGAAAATGTATTTGCACCATATGCTGAAAAAAATATAACAATAGATGAACTCAAAAAATACACACAAAACAAAATTTTAATTGCAGGAAGTATTAAAGAAGAAACACAAAATAAATTTATTAATACAAAAATTTATGATTTAATGAAAGATGAAAGCTTAACAATAATGAATGCTGTATCTACAGCAGAAGGGGCAATACAAATAGCGATGCAAGAAACAAATCAAACAATACATAATTCAGAGGTATTAGTTTTAGGCTTTGGGCGAATAGGAAAAGTACTTTCAAAAGATTTATTAAGCTTAGGCGCAAATGTAACTTGTGAAGCAAGAAAAAAGTCAGATATTGCATGGATAGAAAGTTATGGTTATAAATCATTAGAATTAAATAATTTAGAAGAAAACATAAATAAATATGAAATTATTTTTAATACAATACCGTATTTAATATTAAATAAAAATATACTAAAGAATGTTAGAAAAGACTGCTTAATAATAGACCTAGCATCTAAGCCAGGAGGAACAGATTTTGAAGAATGCAAAAAGCTAGGAATAAATGCAAAGTTAGAATTAGCGCTTCCTGGTAGAGTAGCACCAAAAACATCTGCAAAATATATTAAACAATCTATTTATAACATAATGGAGGGAGAAAAATGGGAGCAATAACAATTTGGCAAGCAATAATTTTAGGAATAGTTCAAGCACTAACAGAATTTTTACCAATATCAAGTTCAGCACATTTAAATTTAATACCATGGATAATGGGATGGACACAAAATTTAAGTTTTATGAAGGAATTTGAAGGAAGTTTTGATGTAGCATTACATGTAGGAACACTTTTTGCAATATTAATATTTTTCTTTAAAGATTGGATAAGTTTAATAAAAGGTGGATTCAATCAAGTAGTAAAAAAAGAAAAAACAACAGAAGGAAGAATGTTTTGGTATTTAGTAGCAGCAACAATACCTGGAGGAATATTAGGATTATTAGCAGATAAATTTTTAGAAGACTATTTAAAAACAGCATATCTATTAATGGCAATAGTATTAATAGTAATGGGAATAATTTTATACATAGTAGATGAAAAATGTAAATCAAAAACAGATTATGAACATATGAGTTTTAAGCAAACATTTTTAATAGGACTTTCACAAGCGTTAGCATTCATACCAGGAGTATCACGTTCAGGAATTACAATGACAACAGGAAGATTAATGGGAGTTGATAGAGAATCAACAGCCAAATACTCATTTATGTTAGCAGCACCAATAACCTTTGGAGCAGCACTATATAAATTAGTAAGTGGAGCATTTACAATAAACCTATCATTTGCAATAGGAATATTAACAAGTTTTGTAGTTGGACTATTTATTATAAAGTTCTTACTAGATTACTTAAAAAAAGGCAGTTTCAAGCTATTTGCAATATATAGAGTTGTAGTAGGGTTATTAGTAATAGGAATTTATATGTTTAGATAAAAATGCTAAAAATTTATTAGATGTTACCAATCTGGAAATAGATTAAAAATAAATATTTCTCGGCTCAATACGTTCGTTATAGCTTCTAATAGAAATTCAAACGAGCCTCTCGCAAAACGCGCCCTCATTTAAATTTAATAAGAAGCTATACACTCACTCCAATCACATTCGAAATATTGATTTTTAACTATTTCCAGATTTAGGAAAAATCTTTTTAAAACTATTGTAATAATAAAAAGGTTAATATATAATTAAAATGTAAAATTTAATTTTTAATGTTTAATTGTAGGGGCACGGAGCACCGTGCCCAAAAACGAATTTTATAAAATAAAGAAAAACATGTGTTATATAATTTACAACAAGGCGGTCATTGACCGCCTAATTTTTTTTAGAAATTACTATAAAAACCTTTAAAAAAATCATCAAATGTTATAAAATAGACCAAAATGTATTTTATGGGAGAATGTAGATGACAAAACAATGGAAGTTTTATGATGAAGATGATAATAAAATAAAAGATATACAAGAAAAATTTAATGTTGGTAAATTGGTTGCAAATATAATTGCTAATAGAAATGTTGGTACAGATGAAGATATTAGAATTTTCTTAGAACCAACAAGAGAAGATTTTCACGATCCATTTTTATTTAATGATATGGAAAAAGCAGTAAACAGAATAATACAAGCCATAGAAAATAAAGAGAAAGTTCTTATTTATGGAGATTATGATGTAGATGGAATTACAAGTACAACTGTATTAAAAAAATATTTAGAAGAACGTGGATTAAATGTTGAAACATATATTCCAAATAGATTATTTGAAGGTTATGGTTTAAATAATAAAGCTTTAGATGAAATAAAACAAAAAGGTGTAAATTTAATAATAACAGTAGATTGTGGTATTTCAGGTGTTGAAGAAATTGCATATGCAAATTCTTTAGGAATAGAAACAATAATAACCGACCATCACGAAACAGGAGATGTTTTACCAGCGGCAGTAGCTGTAGTAGATGCAAAGAGAAAAGATAATACATATCCTTTTAGAGGCCTAGCAGGGGTAGGAGTTGTATTTAAATTAATACAAGCTATATCGATAACCTTAAAACTAGAGGAAAAGGAATATTTGAAATATTTAGATTTTGTATGTGTTGGAACAATATCAGATATAGTACCACTTGTAAATGAAAATAGAGTAATAGCAAAATTAGGACTAAAATTGCTTAACCAAACAAGAAATGTGGGGTTAAAAGAACTCATAAAATCGATAGGATTTAAAGAAATAAATTCAAGTGCAGTTTCATTTGGGATAGCACCACGAATAAATGCCTGTGGCAGAATGGGACACCAGGAAGAAGCTTTAGAGTTATTTTTAACAAATAATATTGAAGAAGCAAAAACAATTACAGAAAAATTAAATAATTATAATTCAACAAGACAAGAAATAGAAAGAAAAATATTTAATGAAGCTTTAGAAAAAATACAAAATGAAGGAAACAAAAGCAATACAATAGTACTTGCAGGAGAAAATTGGCATCATGGTGTAATTGGAATTGTATCTTCGAAAATTACAGAAATGTTTTTTAAACCAAGTATATTAATCTGCATAGAAGGAGAAAATGGAAAAGGTTCTGGCAGAAGTATTCCAGGTTTTGATTTGCATGATGCATTAACAAGATGCAAAGCTAGTTTAGAAAAATTTGGTGGTCATGAAATGGCTGTTGGTTTAACACTAAAAGCAGATAAATTTGAGGAATTCAAAAATAAATTTGAAGAAATTGCAATAGAAGAAAAAACATCAGAAATAGTTCCAATAATAAATGTAGATGGAATAATTACATTAAAAGATTTAAATCGAAAAACAATAGAAGAACTAAAATTATTAGAGCCATTTGGAGATTCAAATAAAGAACCATTATTTGTGTATAAAAATTTAAAAATAGATTCAATAAGAGCTTTAACAGAAGGAAAACATTTAAAATTAACATTAAGGGATATAAACTATAGAATAAATGCAATAGGATTTAATTTAGGATATTTAGTAAATGAGTATAGAATTGGAGATAAAATAGATTTAGTAGGAACAATAGAAATAAATTCATTTAACGGCATAGAAAGTATACAATTAAACATCAAAGATATTATGAAATCTTTTTAAAATGAAAGGTGTGATATTATGAAAGAAAAAGAAATAACAATACAAGATATAATAGCCAAAAGAAAAGAACATTCAAGAAAAGTAGATACTAAACTAATAATGAAGGCATATAATTTAGCAGATGGAAAACATAAAAATCAATGTAGAAAATCTGGAGAGCCATATATAATTCACCCAATGAATGTTGCTTATATTTTAGCAGATATAGGATTAGATGATGAAACAATATGTGCAGCACTTTTACACGATACAGTAGAAGATACAGATGTAACAGATGAAGATTTAAGAAGAGAATTTGGCGAAGATGTTGCAAATATGGTTGCAGGAGTAACAAAACTTAATAAGTTACAATTTACATCTATAGAAGAACAACAAGTAGAAGATTATAGAAAAATGTTCTTAGCAATGGGAAAAGATATAAGAGTTATATTAATAAAATTAGCAGACAGACTTCATAATATGAGAACACTAAAATATTTATCTAGAGAAAGACAAATTGCAAATGCAAAAGAAACACAAGAATTATATGCACCACTTGCAAACCGTTTAGGTGTTTATAATTTGAAATGGGAACTAGAAGATTTATCTTTTAAATACTTAAATCCAGAGGACTACAAAGAAATAGTAGATGGACTAAACAAAAAAAGAGATGAACGATTAAAATTTATAAATAAAATTATTGCAGATATACAATTAGAGCTAAAAAGAAGAAAAATAGATGCTGAAGTTACAGGAAGAGCAAAACACTTATATTCTATTTATAGAAAAATGAAAAGAGACAATAAAACATTAGACCAAATATACGATTTATTTGCATTGCGTATATTAGTTAAAAATGTAAAAGATTGTTATGCAGCTTTAGGTGTTGTTCACGAAATGTACAACCCTATGCCTGGAAGATTTAAAGACTATATTTCAGTACCCAAACCAAATATGTACCAATCTATACATACTACTCTTTTAGGAGAAAAAGGAACACCTTTTGAAGTACAAATAAGAACATATGAAATGCATAGAGTTGCAGAATTTGGTATAGCTGCTCACTGGGCATATAAAGAGGCAAGCTATAGCAAAAAAGGAAAACAAAATGTAAAAGTTAGTGCAGAACAAGACAAGCTATCTTGGCTTAGAGAAACCTTGGAATGGCAAAAAGAATTACGAGATCCAGATGAATTCTTAAAAACTTTAAAAACAGAACTTTTTGAAGATGAAGTATATGTATTTACTCCAAAGGGAAAAATAAAAGTATTACCAAGAGATGCAACACCAATAGACTTTGCATATGCAATACATGAAGAAATTGGGCATCATATGTGTGGATGTAAAATAAACAGTAAAATGATGCCAATAGTTACAAAATTAAAAAACGGAGATATTGTTGAAATACTAACAAACGACTCACAAAAAGGTCCAAGTAGAGATTGGCTTAAATTTATAAAAACAACAAAAGCAAAAAGCAAAATACAAGGTTGGTATAAAAGAGAACAAAGAGATGAAAACATAGAAAAGGGAAAAGACTTAGTTGAAAAAGAAATAAAACGTATTGGAATGAGTTATGAAGAAATCTTTAAATACGTAAATGCAGCACTAGAAAGATATAAATTTAAAAATATAGATGATATGTATGCAACAGTTGGATTTGGAGCAATATCAGCAGGAAAAGTAATTGCAAGAATGCTTCAAGAATATAGAAAAGAACACAAAGAAGAAAACTTAGAAGAAAAAATAGAAGAACTTGCAAAATCTAAAAGAAGAATAAAGAAAACAGCAAGTAATGGAGTAATAGTAAAAGGAATAGATAACTGTTTAGTAAAACTTTCTAAATGCTGTAACCCAGTTCCTGGAGATGAAATTATAGGGTATATAACTAAAGGAAGAGGAGTTTCAATCCATAGGAAAGATTGCACTAATATAGATGACTTAGTAAATGAAGAATCAAGAATAATAGATGTAGCTTGGGCAGATGAAAGCAGTGATTCTTATCAAGTTGATATCGAAATTTATGCTAATGATAGAAGCGGCTTATTAGCAGATATAATAAGAGTTATAGGAAACACACAAAGTAAGCTAATAGCAGTAAATTCAAGAGCAAACAAAGATAAAACAGCTATAACAGAAATAACAATAGAGGTAGAAAACAAAGATGAGCTAAAAAAAGTAATGAATTCATTACAAAAAGTTGATAATGTTTACGAAGTAAAAAGACGTAAATAAAAAGTAAAAGAGGGTTAACAAATGATTTTAAAAGAATTAAAAATAAAAACAAATTTAGATGAAGCCACAAATTGTTATATTGTGCATGATGAAGAATCAAAAGAGACAATGGTTATAGATCCTGCTGGAGAAGCAGAAAAAATAATAGAAATGTTAGATATATTAGAAGCAAAACTGAAATATATATATTTAACACATTGTCATGGTGATCATATTGGTGCAGTGCAAGAGCTAAAAGAAAAATATAATTGTAAAGTATTAATACACAGAGATGATGCAGAAGGATTAAATGATTACAAAGTAAATTTAACAGGATATATAGGAATGGGACATATAGAATTAGATGCAGACTCAAGAGTAGACGATGGAGATTTAATACATTTAGGAAACTTAGAATTAAAAGTAATCCACACACCAGGACATACCAAAGGAGGAAGTTCATTATTCTGCGAAAAAGAAAAATGTTTGTTCTCAGGAGATACACTATTTAGAGGAACATGGGGAAGAACAGACTTACCTACATCAGACAGAGAAGCAATAATGAATTCAATAGTAAAAAAACTACTAATATTACCAGATGAAACAATAGTATACCCGGGACACGGAAAATCAACAAGAATAAAAGACGAAAAACCAATATACTTAGAGTTAAAGCCAAAATTGTATTAAAAAACATAACCCACCTAAGTTAAGCATAAAATTAAATAGCTTAATTTAGGAGGGATTTTTTTGTTTTTTATATTTAATAAGGAAAAAATAATGTCATATTTTGTGGCATTTTCTACAGTTGCAGTATTATTTACAATGTCAATTATAGTAAATAATAAACAAACACTTGAAGTTTCAAGCAGTACAAATGAAAATCTTCCTATATACAATGTTCAAACAGAGGAGAATGCAGTTTCATTAACAATGAATTGTGCATGGAATGCAGATGATATAGATTCAATTTTAGATACTTTAAATAAGTGCAATGTTAAAATTACATTTTTTATAGTAGGAGATTGGGCAGATAAATATCCAGAAGCGGTTAAAAAAATAAGTGAAAATGGTCATGAAATAGGAAACCACTCTAATACACATCCACATGTAAATAAATTGAATATAGACAAAAATTGCGAGGAAATTACAGAATGCAGTGAAAAGTTAAAAAATATTACAGGCAAAGAAGTTAATTTATATAGATGTCCATATGGAGAATATAATAATACTGTAATAAACGCAGCAAATAGCCTAAATTATTATCCAATACAATGGTCATTAGATACATTAGATTATACAGGGCTTACAGGAAATGAAATGTGGAATAGGTTAGATGGAAAGTTAAAAAAAGGTGATATTATTTTAATGCATAATGGTACAAAACATACTGCAGATAGCTTAGAATTGTTAATTAAAAACATACAAAGTAAGGGCCTTGAAATAAAAAAAGTTTCAGATATTTTGTATAAAGATAACTATAAAATTAATGAAAATGGTACACAAATAAAGAAATAAGTTTACAATAATTTCACAAATTTCCAATTTTATGTAGACAAAAATAAAAAAATAAGTTATAATAGTTATGTCGACTAAAAAATGTATTCTAAAAGATAAGCAATATGAATAAAATACATTAGATAAAATTAAATAAAGTATAGGAGGAAAAAAAGTTGATTACAAATTATTCAGATAATAACCATTTAGTATTGGTTGGTAGAATTACAAGCGACAAGAGATTCAGTCACGAAATTTATGGAGAAAAGTTTTATGTATTTGATGTTGAGGTACCACGTTTAAGTGGAAATTCAGATTTAATACCTGTAACAATCTCTGAAAGATTAGTTCCAACAGATGAACTAACAATAGGTAAAAAAATTATGGTAGAAGGTCAATTTAGATCTTACAACAGTTATGAAGGAGAAAGAAACAGACTAGTATTAACAGTATTTGTTAAAGACTTACAATTCTTAGAAGATACAGAAAAATCTGAAGAAGAAGAAAAACAAGATTTAAAAGAAAATATATCAAATGAAGTTACTCTAATTGGTTATGTATGTAAAACACCAATATATAGACAAACGCCATTCGGAAGAGAAATTTCAGATATATTACTTGCAGTAAATAGAGCATATAACAAATCAGATTACATACCAGCAATAGCATGGGGACGTAATGCAAGATTTTGTAAAAATATAGAAGTTGGAACAAAAGTAAAAATAGTAGGTAGAGTTCAATCTAGACAATATGAGAAAAAATATGAAGATGGAACAAGCGAAATGAAAGTAGCTTATGAAGTATCAGTAGCAAGCTTAGAAGTAATAGATGGAGAAGCAGAAAGCAACGAAGAAATAGGATAGAAATAAATTTATAAAAAAGGTAAAATGTCTATGCATTTTATCTTTTTTTTGATATAATATGCAAAAATGTTTGAAAGGAAAGATTAATGGAACTTACTAAAAATCAAAAGATTATTTTTAATATTGTTGCAGTTATTTGTATTGCAATTATGGCATTTGCAGTTTCGCCGAAAACTTTGCAAAATGACACATATTATACAGTAAAAATTGGAGAACATATTTTAAATACTAAAACAGTAGATATGATGGACCCATTTTCGTGGCACCAAGATTTAAAATATACTTACCCACATTGGTTATATGATGTTATTATGAATATAATATACCAAATTGGTAACTGGGATGGGATATATGTATCTACAATTGTATTCTCATTTTTATTAGGAATTGCAATATATTTTACAAATTCTAAACTTACAAAAAATAAATTAACATCACTAATATTTGTATTACTAGATTTATATTTATTAAAAGATTTTATTGCAGCAAGAGCACAACTTGTAACATTTATATTGTTTGCATTAACTATATATTTACTAGAAAGATTTGTAGTAAAACCTAAAAAAACATATGCAGTTTGTTTAGTAATAATATCACTTTTAATTGCTAATTTACATTGTGCAGTATGGCCATTTTTCTTTATACTATTCTTGCCATATATTGCGGAATACCTATTTATAGCATATTATGATTCAGATGTAATGTTAAGAGTAATTTATTTAATTAAAAAAATAAAAATTAAATTATCAAAACAAACTAATAAAGAAGAACTAATAAAAAAAGAAAAACAAGAACTTGAAAGAAAATTAAAAGCTATAAATGAACAAAGAAATTTGGCAAGAAAAAATGCATATAAAATTGAAATAGAAAAAAATAAAAACATAAAATATTTAATAATAATTGCAATTATTTGTGCACTAATGGGATTATTAACACCTTTAGGAGATACCCCTTATACATATTTAATAAAAACGATGCAAGGAAATACAACACAAAATATAAATGAACACTTGCCAATTACATTTTGGGATAACAAACCAATTCTTATAGTTTATGCAGTATTAATTGCTTTATGGATGTTTACAAAAACAAAAATAAAATTAAGAGATTTATTCCTAATAGGAGGATTAATGCTTTTAACTATAATGTCTAAAAGGCAATCTTCTATGTTACTTGTGGTTGGAACACTAATATTTAATAAATATTTAACACAATATTTAGGAACAACAACTTTAAAGAAATTACAAGAAAATATAACTAAAACGGTTGGATCAATTATAGGTGGAATTCTTGTGATATCAATAGTAGGTTTAATAGGCTATAATTTATATAAAGATAAAAAAAATGATAAATATATAAGCGAGAGTACATATCCTGTACAGGCTTGTGATTTTATACTTAATAATATCGATTTGAAGAATGCAAGATTTTTTAATGAATACAATTATGGAAGTTATATGCTATATAGAAATGTACCAGTGTTTATAGATTCTAGAGCAGATTTATATGCGCCAGAATTTAGTGGAAAAAATGAAGATATATTCTCAGATTTCTTAGATATTTCTAATTTTGGTATGGATTATGAAGATGGTTTTGAAAAATATGGAATTACACATGTAATTTTGTATCAAGATGCAAAACTAAATAATTCTTTAAAACTAGATAAAAATTACAATCAAATATATTCAGATAAACATTTTGTTATTTATGAAAGGTTGAAATAAAATGGAAAAAAATAAAAAACGTATGATAATAATCATAATTGCAATTATTGCTTTAATTGCAATAGATCAAATAACTAAAATCTTTATAATAGGAAAAAATATAGATTTAATACCAAATATACTTAGCTTTAATTTTAGTGAAGAAGTAGCAGGTACATTTGGTGTTGGATTTAAAGGTACATTTACATTTGTAATAACTAATCTAATAGTATTGGGTGTTATAATAAAATTTATGAAAATGCAACAAGAACAAATAGATAAAAAAACATATGTAGCATTAACAATGATAATTTCAGGTGCACTTGGAAATTTAATAGATAGATTATTCAGAGGATATGTTGTAAAATTCATAACCTTATGGAAGTTGCCTGCTTTTAATCTTGCAGATATATTGATAGTTGTTGGATGGATTTTGTTAGCATTGTTTTTTGCAATGTTTGCAGTAACAGTCAGAAAAGATAATAAATAATTAATAGAGAAAACGGAGAAAAAATGAAAGTTTATACAATAAATAATGAACTAGCTGGAAATAGAATAGATAAAACACTTCCAAATTTGGATAAAAATTTAACAAGAGTAATGTCACAAAAATTGATAGAGCAGGGAAATGTTAAAGTAAATGGAAAAAACGTAAAAACTTCATATAAACTAAATGAAAATGATAAAGTTGAAGTTGAAATTCCAGAAGTAAAAGAAGTTAGTATAGAAGCACAAGACATTCCAGTAGAAGTATTATACGAAGACAACGATATAATAGTAGTAAATAAACCAAAAGGATTAGTAGTTCATCCAGCAAATGGAAATCTAGATGGTACACTTGTAAATGCTTTAATGAAAATTTGCAAAGGCACTTTATCTGGAATTGGTGGAGAAATAAGACCAGGAATAGTACATAGGTTAGATAAAGACACATCTGGAGTTTTAATAGTTGCTAAAAACGATAAAGCACATTTAGCACTTTGTGAGCAAATAAAAAATAGAGAAGTAAAGAAAACATATTTAGCATTAACAAGAGGAATAATAAAAGAAAACGAAGCAACAATAAATATGCCAATAGGAAGAAGTACTACAGATAGAAAAAAGATGGCAGTTGTAAAAACAGGAAAAGAAGCGATAACACATTTTAGAGTTTTAGAAAGGTTTGAAGAAAATACTTTATTAGAAATTAATTTAGAAACAGGAAGAACTCATCAAATACGTGTGCATTTATCACAAATAGGTTATCCAATAGTTGGAGATATGGTATATTCAAATGGGAAAAATAAATTTTGTGTACAAGGACAAATGTTACATGCTTGGAAAATAAAATTTACGCATCCAATAACAGGCAAAGAAATGGAAATAGAGGCTCCTTTGCCACAGTATTTTGAAGATGTTTTAAAAAAACTAAAAGAAGAAAAATAAAAAAATTTGCTCGTTTGGTCGCTTACGCTGTATTTCAAAACAATATATAATATAATTTAGCCAAGATTAAAGTTACTTTTTACAAAATTCAAAATCCGGTGCAAAGCACCGGAAAATCTATATAAACTTTTTGCATCATTGAAAACAACACAAAAAGAAATTAAAAACAAATAATATTCTTATAATATATAATATACAAAAACACGAAATTTGATACTAAAAAAAAGGTGGAAATTTATAGAAAAATGGAAGAAATTAGATTACAAAAATTTATGGCAGATTCAGGAATTGCATCAAGAAGAAAATGCGAAGAACTAATATTACAAGGTAAAGTACAAGTTAATGGAAAACAAATAACAGAGCTTGGAACAAAAATAAATCCTGAAAAAGATGTTGTCGAATTTGAAAATAAAATAATAAATAATGAAAATAAAAAATATGTATACATTTTGCTTAATAAACCAATAGGATATGTAACAACAGCTAAAGATCAATTTGGAAGAGATACTGTGTTAGATTTAGTAAAAGTAAAAGAAAGAATTGTTCCAGTTGGAAGATTAGATATGTACACATCTGGTGCTTTAATACTTACAAATGACGGGGATTTTGTAAATAAAGTTACTCATCCGAGCCATGAAATTAACAAAACTTATAATGTAACTGTTAGAGGAATTGTAACAGATGAAAATGTAAAAGCTCTAGAAAATGGTGTTATTATAGATGAAAATTATAAAACAAAACCAGCAATAGTAAAAATTTTAAAAATAGATAAAGAAAAGAAAATCTCAAGAATTCAAATAACAATACATGAAGGAAAAAATAGACAAATAAGAAAAATGTGCAAAGCAATAGATAAAAATGTTCTAGCTTTACATAGAGCAAAAATTGGAGAATTAACAGTAAAAAAAATTCCACTTGGAAAATGGAAATTTTTAAATAAACAAGAAATAGAAAAATTAATAAAATAAATATTACAATAATATTACGTAAAAAATACAAAATTGTTAATTTTGTATTTTTTGTTGTATAAGAAAAAAAGTAGTGATAATATAAGAATAAATTGGAAATAAAAGGGGAATACAAATGAGAAAATGTTTAAGAAAAGTATCTATAATAGCATTAATAATGTTTATATTTATAAGTAATTGCAGTTTGGCTACAACATCTGAGATATCTGATAATTATAAGGAATGGACTAAGCTATCAGAAGAAGAAAAAGAAAAAACAATTCAACCTTCAGTATACACATTAACTATTGAAGACTTTATGAAAAACTCAGATTATTCAAAAGCAACAAGAATGTTATCTGGTACATATAAATCATCATACAGTATTAATGAGGATGTATCATATAAAAAAAAGAACCAAGAAACAACAAATCAATGTTGGGCTTTTGCTACAACAACAGCTTTAGAAACAAATATGGCAAAAATAAGAAAAAAGAATGTTGTCTTATCTCCAAGACATATAGAATATTCAACATCAAATAATTTCTTAGATGGTACAAATAAAAGAGCATATAAAAGAGAAATAAACTCTGGTGGAAACAGCTATATCTCTTTAGCATATTGCACAAGTGGTAATGGACCAGTGTTGGAAGCTGATATGCCTTTTGAAAACAATAGTAATAAAATTAATTTAAAAGATATAAATATAAAACCAACTTTAAAATTAGAAAACTATGTGCAATTTCCAACTATAAAAAAAGAGAGAACAGGAGATTCAATAAAATACTCTGATGGAAATGGTGTAGAATATACAGAAGTGCAAGTACAAAATGTAAGAAATATGATAAAAGAACAAATAGAAAAAAATGGATCTGTAATAGCATATACATATATTGATAATAGTCTTCAAAACTTCAATATGGAAAAATATAAAAAAGGAACATCTAAATATGTTGCATATTATAACAATGGTAATAAAATATTTGGAAACCATGCTGTAAGTATAATTGGATGGGATGATAACTTTTCTAAAGAGAATTTTGATGAAAATTCAAAACCGATACATGATGGAGCTTTTTTAGTTGCAAGTTCAAGCTATTTACAAGATGGTACATTCTCAGAATATTATATCTCTTATGATGATGCATTAATAGAAGAAGGAAATTTTGGTATAACATCAACCTCAGATATTGATTATGATAGCATTTATCAATATGATGATTATGGATATAATTTATCATATGCTTTAAAATATGAAAGTACTAAAGAGCCTATAAAAAATGCTTATATATCAAATGTATTTAATAGAAATAATACACCAGAAGGAAAAGATGAATATCTTAATGAAGTATCAATATATGTAGTTGATGCTACTAATGTTGATATATATGTAAATGCAAATGATGATGATAAAAATAAAACTGTAAAAGTTGCATCAGCGGGGATTTTAGATTCGGGGTATCATACTATAAAATTATCAACACCAATAAAATTAACAGGAAATAAATTTGTAATAGAAGCAAATTTAAAATCAGATTCAATAGCAGTTCCATTAGAAGCAAATTTAAAAACAATTTTAGGTCAGTCATCACCTTGGGATAATGCTACAAGTGAAAAAGGACAAAGTTATATTTCAGTAAATGGAAAAGATTGGAATGACTTAGTTGAAACAGAATTAAAAGATTCAAATGTATGCTTAAAAGGATTTACAACCTATCAAGATGAAAGTAAAGTAAAAAATGTTGAAGGGATTTCTTTAAATGAATCAGATAAAAGTATGAAAAAAGGTGAAAGTATAACTCTAGTATCAAAGATAACACCAAATGATGCAACTAACAAAGAGGTAATATGGAGTAGCTCTAATGAAGAAATTGCAAAAGTTTCAGATAAAGGAATTGTTACAGCAATTTCCGAAGGAGAAGCAGTTATAACAGCAAAAACAGTTGATGGAGAAAAAGTTGCTGAATGTAAAATTGAAGTTAATGGTGATATTCCTAAAGAGGATGAAGTTTACTATGAAGATAGCAAAAGTCCAGAAAATTCAAAACCATCAACAGCAGTTCCAACAATAACAATAACGAAAACTAAAGATGAAACTACATCAAATAAAATATTACCTAAAACAGGAATGAGAACAATATTAATTATTACTATATGTGGAGTAATAATAATGGGAATACTATTTATAATAAATAGAAAAATGAAAGATATAAAATAAAAATAAAACATACGATAATATGTCGTATGTTTTATTTTTTAAAAAAGTTAGCAAAAGGGGTTGACAAGTGCTAAAGTTGGGTATAATATATAGCAAGTAGTTAGCAAACTAATAACTTGACTGCTAATAAGGAGGAAAATAAGTTGTTAGATGATAGAAAAAAAAGAATTTTGCAAGCTATAGTTGAAGAATATATAAATACAGCAGAACCAGTTAGTTCAGCTAGTTTAGTTAAAAATTATGGTATGGAATATAGTAGTGCTACAATTAGAAATGAAATGGCAGAACTAGAAAAATTAGGTTTGTTAGATAAACCACATACATCAGCTGGTAGAGTACCTTCTGAAAAGGGGTATAGATACTATGTAGATGAATTAATGCAAGATAATGAACTTACATTAGATGAAATTCAATATATTCAAAAACAATTAGAAACAAAAGTAGATGAAATGGAAGATTTAACAAAGATTGCAACAAATACATTATCAGAAATAACACACTATACCACTGTTGCAATAGGTCCAACACCAACAACACAATATATAGATGAAATAAAATTTGTTCTATTAGGTTCAAGAATGTTAATGGCTGTTATTATGACAGATACAGGAATGGTTAAAGAAACAATAATAAGATTTGATGAAGATATATATGAAAATCAAGTATATACTTTAAATACATTTTTCAATAATAAACTAAAAGGTGAACCATTAGAAAAAATAGATAGACCGCTTGAAGAATACATTATTACAGAAATGAAAGATAGTGTTAAAGTTATAAAACCAATAATAGAGCAACTTAGAAAAGTAATCTATCAAGAAAATCATCAATTATATTTAGAAGGTGCAAATAAATCTTTTGATTTACCAGAGTTTAAAAGCTTAGAAATTGCAAAGAATTTTATTAATGTATTAGATGAAAAAGAAGTTGTAGCAGATATATTAAATAGTGGATTTGCAAAAGATATAAATGTTTATATTGGTGACGAAAATGACCAAAAGGAATTAAAAGATTTTAGTGTTGTAACCTTTAAGCATAAAGTAGGAAATAAAGACTTAGGAACTATTGGAATAATAGGACCAAAAAGAATGGATTACAGCAAAGTAATATCTGTTATGAAATATATTAGTAAAAAATTAAATGATAATAATGAATAAGGAGGTACATATGTCAGAAGAAAACAAAGAAGAAGTTAAGGACGTAGAAGAAAAAGTAAAAAACGAAGAACATCATAAAGGAAAATGTAAAGAAGAATTACAAAAAAAACAAGAAGAATTAGACGAACTTACAGATAGATACAAAAGAGTTATGGCAGAATTTGAAAACTACAAAAAAAGAAGTAGCAAAGAAAGAGAAAATCTATATGGTTCAATTCTAGGAGATGTTGTAGAAGCAGTTTTGCCAGTTTTAGATAATTTAGAAAATGCATCAAAGGTTGAAACAAAGGACGAAAATTATAAACAAGGTGTGGAACTAGTTTTAAAACAATTTAAAGATGTTTTAAAAAGCAAAGGCGTAGAAGAAATTGAAGCCATAGGAACAACTTTCGATCCAGAATTACACGAAGCTGTAAGCAGTGTACAAGATGAAAGCAAAGAAAGCCAAGAAATAGTACAAGAATACAGAAAAGGATATAAGTTTGGAAATAAAGTTATTAGGCATAGTATGGTTGTAGTAGCCAACTAAATTGATTAAAAGCAACAATCTGCACATTTTTATTCATAAATTCTAACCTCGACGTACACACGTACGACTTCGGCTCGAATTTAATCAAAAAAATGCACATCTTATCACTTTTAATCAATTTATTATAAACATTGTTATTAATTTTTAATTTATATAAAAATATTTAGAGGTTACCCCTCAAAAGAAAGGAAGTAAAAAATTATGGGAAAAATTATAGGAATTGACTTAGGAACAACAAATTCATGTGTAGCTGTTATGGAAGGAGGAGAACCAGTAGTAATACCAAATAGCGAAGGTGCTAGAACAACACCATCTGTTGTTGGTTTTACAAAAAATGGAGAAAGACTTGTAGGACAAATAGCAAAACGTCAAGCAGTTACAAATCCAGATAACACAGTTATTTCTATTAAAAGAAAAATGGGAACAGCTGAAAAAGTAAAAATAGATGGAGATGAATTCTCTCCACAAGAAATATCTGCAATGATTTTACAAAAATTAAAAGCAGATGCAGAAAGCTATTTAGGACAAAAAGTTACTCAAGCAGTTATTACTGTACCAGCTTACTTTAGCGATAGCCAAAGACAAGCAACAAAAGATGCAGGAAAAATTGCAGGACTAGAAGTATTAAGAATTATAAATGAACCAACTGCAGCATCATTAGCATTCGGAATGGATAAAGAAGATCAAGACCAAAAAATATTAATATACGATTTAGGTGGAGGAACATTCGACGTTTCTATTCTAGATATTGGTGATGGAGTATTCGAAGTATTATCTACAAATGGTAACACACATTTAGGTGGAGATGACTTTGATAATGCAATAATAGATTACTTAGCAAGTGAATTCAAAAAAGCAAATGGAATAGACTTAAAAACAGATAAAATGGCAATGCAAAGACTAAAAGAAGCAGCAGAAAAGGCAAAAATAGAACTATCAGGAATGCAACAAACACAAATTAACTTACCATTTATAACAGCAGATAGCACAGGACCAAAACACTTAGATGTAAACTTAACAAGAGCTAAATTCGAAGAATTAATTCACGATTTAGTTGAAGCAACAAGAGTTCCAGTAGAACAAGCTATGAAAGATGCAGGAGTTACAGCAAGCGATATTCACAAAGTATTATTAGTTGGTGGATCTACAAGAGTTCCATGTGTACAAGAAATGGTTAAGAAAATAACAGGAAAAGAACCAGATAAAGGTATAAACCCAGATGAATGTGTTGCAATAGGTGCAGCAATTCAAGGTGGTGTATTATCAGGAGACGTAAAAGACTTAGTATTATTAGATGTAACACCATTATCATTAGGTATTGAAACATATGGTGGAGTATTCACAAAATTAATAGAAAGAAATACAACAATACCAACTAAAAAATCACAAATATTCTCAACAGCAGCAGATGGTCAAACATCAGTTGAAGTACACGTTCTTCAAGGAGAAAGAGAAATGGCTGCATACAATAAAACATTAGGAAGATTCCAATTAACAGGAATACCAGCAGCTCCAAGAGGAGTACCTCAAATAGAAGTTACATTTGATATAGATGCAAACGGTATAGTTCACGTATCTGCAAAAGATATGGCAACAGGGAATAGCCAAAACGTTTCTATTACAGCAAGCACAAACTTAACAGACGAAGATATAGATAAAGCTGTTAAAGATGCAGAAGCGCATGCAGCAGAAGACAAGAAAAAGAAAGAAGAAATAGAAGTTAAAAACAATGCAGAAAGTTTAGTATACAACAGTGAAAAAACATTACAAGAAGTTGGAGACAAAATAAGCGGAGAAGAAAAAGCAAAAGTAGAAACAGAAATAGACAATGTTAAAAAAGCACTAGAAACAAACGATACAGAAGCAATAAAAGCTGCAACAGAAAAATTGACAACAGCATTCTATGAAGTAACAGAAAAATTATACAAACAAGCAGCACCAAGCGGAGCAGAAGGAGTAGATCCAAATGCAGCAGGTGCTCAAGAAAGTGAAACAGTTCATGATGCAGACTATGAAGTAGATGCAGATGACAAAAAAGATGAGTAAATGTAGGGACACGGTGCTCCGTGCCCACAAATAAGAAAAATTGATGTAGCGGCGGTCATTGACCGCCATAAAATTAATTGTAAAAGGCGACCAGTGGTCGCCCCTACAATATTTGGAGGCAATAATGTCAAATAAAAGAGATTATTATGAAGTATTAGGAGTAAATAAAAATGCAACAGATGATGAATTGAAAAAAGCATATAGAAAACTTGCCAAAAAATATCATCCAGATGCAAACCCTGATAATAAAGCAGAAGCGGAAGCAAAATTTAAAGAAGTAAATGAAGCCTACGAAAATTTATCTGACCCACAAAAAAGAAGAATGTATGACCAATTCGGACATGATGGACCACAAGGGTTTGGAGGTGGACAAAATGGATATTATTCATATACAACCTCAGGGTTTGATGGATTTGGATTCGATGGTTTCGATGATGTTTTTTCATCAATCTTTGGAGGAGGATTTGGTGGAGGAAGAAGTTCAGCAAGACAAAATACACGATCATATAAGGGCGAAGAAATAAGATTAAATTTAGACTTAACTTTTGAAGAAGCTTTTTTAGGTGTAAAAAAAGAAATTACAATACATAGATATGAAAAATGCGAAAAATGTAGTGGAACAGGAGCAAAGCCAGGAACATCACCTAAAAAATGTGGAAAATGTAATGGAACAGGTAAAATAAAACAAATGCAAAACATAATTTTTGCACAAATTCAAACTGAAGTACCTTGTCCAGACTGTCATGGTACAGGAGAAATTATAGAAGAACCTTGTATGGACTGTAAAGGAAAAGGAAAAATTCGTAAACAAGCAAAATTAGATATAGAAATTCCAGCAGGTATTGCAGATAATCAAACAATAGTAGTAAGAAACAAAGGTAATGTTGGAGAAAAAGGTGCACCAGATGGAGATATTCTTGTAAATATTCATGTAAAGAAACATCATATATTTACAAGAGATGGTAAAAATGTATATTGTGAAATTCCAATAACAATTACACAAGCAGCGCTAGGAGCAGAAATAGATATTCCGATGGTAGATGGAAGTAAGCAAAGAGTAAAAGTACCAGAAGGAACACAAACAGGAACAAAGTTTGTAATAAGAAATAAAGGATTTAAAACAGTTCACGGTAGCACTTATGGAGACTTTATATATAATTTAATAGTTCAAACACCTAAAAAACTAACAAAAGAACAAAGAGATTTGTTAGTTGAATTAGCTAAAACTATGAACGAACAACCAACAATAAAGAAAAAAGGAATATTTGGATAAGATATTTGCCAAAAAGCAATCTTTGATATATAATATCAAGGATTGTTTTTTAATTAGGAGAAAAAATATGAATAAAATAAAGGTTATGGCTTTTGTTGGTCCATCAGGAACAGGTAAAAGCTATAGAGCACAAATGGTTGCAGGAGAAAATAATATAAATTATATAATAGATGATGGCTTGTTAATAAAAGACAATGAAATTATTGCAGGAATTTCGGCCAAAAAAGCTCCAACAAAAATAGAAACAGTAAAAAATGCATTATTTTTGGAAGAAGATAAGAAAAAAGAAGTTTTAAAAGCAATAAAAAAATATAAGCCAGAAGGAATACTAATATTAGGAACGTCAGATGGAATGGTAGAAAAAATTGCAGCAAATTTAGGATTGCCCAAAATAGAAAAAATAGTATATATTCAAGATTATGCAACACAAGAGGAAATGGAAGAAGCAAGGAGAATGAGAGTAACAGAAGGAAAACATGTAATTCCAGTACCAACATTTGAATTAAAAAAAGACTTTAGTGGATATATTTTAGATCCATTACAAATTTTTAAACATAAAGGAAAAGGAGATAAACCATATGTTGCAGAAAAATCTATGATTAGACCAACTTTTAGTTATATGGGAAAATTCACAATATCAGATACAGTTTTTAGACAAATAATAGAACATATAGCAAAAAAAGAAAAGGGAATATATAGAGTTACAAAAACAAGGGTATCTACAGAAAATCAGGTAGAAACAATTTATTTGGAAGTAATTTTAATGTATGGTTATAATATAAAAGAAACACTTACACACTTTAGAGGAAAATCTATAAAAGAAATAGAAAAATATACTGCAATGACAGTAGAAAAAATGGATATAGTTGCAAAAGGTATACAAATGCCTGAAAATAATTAATAAAGGAGAAATAAAGAATGTTTATTGTTGCTATTGATGGTCCTGCAGGAACAGGAAAAGGAACTATTACAAAAATAGTTGCAGAAAAATTAAGGTTAGTTACTATAGATACAGGTGCAACTTACAGATGTATAACACTTGCTATGATTAAACAAAATGTAAAATTAGAAGAAGAAGAAAAAATAAAACAAATACTAGAAAAAAGCAAAATAGAGTTTAAAAACATAAATGGAGAACAACATACATTCTTAAATAATGAAGATGTTTCAAAAGAAATAAGAAGTAATGAAGTAAACAGCATGGTATCACAAGTATCTGCATTAAAATTTGTAAGATACAAAATGGTAGACTTACAAAGAAAACTTGCAGAAGGAAAAGACGTAATAATGGAAGGCCGAGACATAGGAACATATGTATTTCCAAATGCAGATGTAAAAATATATTTAGATGCAGAGCCAGAAGAAAGAGCTAGAAGAAGACAAAAACAAAATGAAGAAGCAGGAATACAATCAACTTATGAAGAAGTTTTAGCAGGAATAATAGCAAGAGATGAAAACGACAAAAATAAAGAAATGGGAGCATTAAAAGTAGCAGAAGATGCAGTGGTAGTTGATGGAACACACGGAACAATAGAAGAAAACGTACAAAAAGTAATAGACATTATAAATAAAAAAAAATTAAAAAATAACGAAACAAAATCTGTAGGGGTCGATGCCTCTGTCGACCCGAAGAAAGATAAAAATGATAAAACAAAATCTGTAGGGGCACGGTGCTCCGTGCCCAAAAAAAACAAAACAAGAAAAAACAATAGAAAAATTAAAAGTAACCAAAAAAGAACCCCTATCAAAAATAATACAAAGAGAAATTGTAAGAAGCATACTATGGGTACTATACAAAATAGTATTTAGAGTAAAAGTAATAGGAAAAGAAAATGTTCCAAAAGATGAACCATTTATACTATGCGGAAACCATGTGGAATTTATAAAAGTTCCTATTATAGAAATATTTACAACGGGTAGGAAAAAAGTATATTTTATGGCAAAAATAGAATTGTTAAATAATGCCTTTCTAAGATGGTTTGCATATATATTCAATGTAATTCCAGTAAAAAGAGGAAAACAAGATATGTATGCAATGAAACAATCATTGCAAGCACTTAACCAAGGAGATGCCTTAGGAATATTTCCAGAAGGAACAACAAATGGTCTTGCAAAAAAAGTAAAAGTAAAAACTGGAACAGCTTATATGGCATTAAGAACAGGCTCAAAAGTATTACCAGTAGGAATTAAAACAACAAAAACAAACAGAGTTATAGTAAATATAGGAAAAACATTAAACTATAATGAACAAAAAGAAAAAAATCCAGATAAAGAAAAATTAGAAGAAACAACAAAAGAAATAATGGACTCAATAATTATGTTGACAGAAACAGCAAAATAATATATAATAGAAACGTTATTTTATAATTTGATAATAATAAAATAATGACATTAATAAATAATATGGGAAACGGAACATACCTTAAGCTGAAAAAAGCTACCATAGATAAAAGGTGTGTCCCTGGTCTTAAGAAAAGAAGGAGATATAAGAAATGATAAACGATAAAATAAGAAACATAGCAATAATAGCTCACGTAGACCACGGAAAAACAACTTTAGTAGATGCACTACTAAAACAAAGTCACGTTTTTAGAGAAAACGAACAAGTAGATGAAAGAATAATGGACTCAAATGACCTAGAAAAAGAAAGAGGAATAACAATTCTTTCTAAAAACACATCTGTAATGTACAATGGTGTAAAAATAAATATAGTAGATACACCAGGACATGCAGACTTTGGAGGAGAAGTTGAAAGAGTTTTAAAAACAGTTGATGGTGTTTTATTATTAGTAGATGCTTTTGAAGGACCAATGCCACAAACAAGAGAAGTTCTAAAAAAATCATTAGCATTAAACTTAAAACCAATAGTTGTAATAAACAAAATAGATAGACCAGGTTCAGAACCATTAAAAGTTGTAGATAAAGTTTTAGACTTATTTATAGAATTAGATGCAAACGAAGAACAATTAGAATTTCCAGTTATATATGCATCAGCTAAAAATGGAATTGCAAAAATGAACTTAGAAGATGAAACAGATAATGTTAACTGTATTTTTGAAACAATAATTAATGAAATTAATGCGCCAAAATGTGATGAAGAAGGACCAGCACAAATGTTAGTATCTAACATAGATTATGACGATTATGTTGGAAGAATTGCAGTAGGTAGAGTAGAACGTGGAATTATGAAAGTAGGAATGCCAGTTGCAATATGTGGAAAAGAAGATAAAATAACACAAGGAAGAATTTCTAAAGTATATACACATATGGGATTAAATAAAGTAGAAGTTGAAGAAGGAAAAGCCGGAGACATAATAGAAATTGCAGGAATACCAGAAATCAACATAGGAGATACAATATGTGATCTAAACAATCCAGAAAAAATACCATTTGTAGATATAGACGAACCAACAGTTTCTATGACATTTAGTGTAAACAATGGACCACTTGCAGGAAGAGAAGGAAAATTTATTACATCAAGACACATTAGAGATAGATTATTCAAAGAACTTGAAAGAAATGTAAGTTTACGTGTAAAAGATACAGACTCAGCAGATTCTTTTGAAGTATCTGGTAGAGGAGAATTACACTTATCAGTATTAATAGAAACAATGAGAAGAGAAGGATTTGAACTTTTAGTATCTCGTCCAAAAGTTATTATAAAAGAAATTGA
>CAKPGS010000005.1 GCA_934155165.1 uncultured Clostridia bacterium
GTATAGAACCAACCATCTTTTAAAACCTTTGCAGTTTCTTCTGGCATATTATAGTAACCAAGCATTACATTAGGACCTTTTACTAAAATTTCTCCAATTCCATTTTCGTTTGGTGAATCTATTTTATATTCAACATTTGGTATTGGTAAGCCCACAGCATTTGGGTTAGAATAAAAGTCGTTGTTACCTGCAACAAGTGGTGAACATTCTGTTAAACCATAACCTTGTAGCGTACTTAAACCTAGCTTATTGAAAGCTGTTACTAAATCTGGATTTAAAGGAGCAGCTCCAACAATAAAATCTCTAATTCTTCCTCCTAAGGATTTATTTACTTTATATTTTACAATTTGTAAAATAGGGAATGGAAGGCTAGCAATAAAGTTTTTATTATTTGCATATTTTGGTAATTGTTTTTTTATTTGATTTTCTACTTTTTTATAAATTTTTTCTAATAAAAGGGGAACAGAAAGCACAACTGTTGGTTTATATTCTGTAAAATTTTTGGTTATATAACGTAAACCATCACAAAAAGCTATTGTACCACCACTATAAATTACAAGTAAATAACCTAAGGTACATTCATATGTATGGTGTATAGGTAAAATAGAAAGAACCTGATCTGTTGGTTTTACTTTTACAATTCCAAAAACAGATTGAATATTAGAGCAAATATTTTTATGAGATAAACACACACCTTTGGCATTTCCAGTAGTACCAGAGGTAAATAGCAAAATATGCATTTCATCAGGATTTATTTTTATATTTTCAAAAGATTTATCTCCTTCTTCAACAAGTTTTTCTCCATCTTCAATTAAACTAGAAAAAGAAATAAAATCATCTGTTGTTTTTTCAGAATTAAAGTTTATAAATGATAATTCATTTTTTATTTGAGACTTTTCATTTAATAAAGAAACTATGTATTTGTCATCTGCTAAAATACAAGAAGCCTCTGAAACATTTAAAAAATTTATAATATCAGAACTATGTAATTCTTTATCAATAGGAACAACAACACCAATAATACTTGCGGCCATATAAGAAATTGCCCAATGATAACTATTTTTACCCATTACAGCTATTTTTTTATTTAACATACCTTTATGTACAAGTGCTGTGCCTAAATTAACAACATCTTCTTTATATTTTGTATAAGAAACGTTGTAAATATTTCCTATGGAATCTTTTAACTTGAAGGCAGGCTTATCTCCATATTTTTTAGCAGATTTATAAAGCATATCTTTTAAATCTGTTATATCAACTGTTTTATGATATTTTTTTTGCATTTTTTCAGCTAAAGTTAAGCTCATTATTAATCTCCCCTTATTTCTAAAAATTTGTTATTTGAAAAATTGGTTATTTCTTTTTTTATATTACCATTATATATTGTATTGTTATCATCCTCTAAAGGAATATCGATATTTACATTATATACAAATTTCTTATTTTCGTTATTTAAAATGTTTATTTTAAAAGAAAGTTTTGTTTTTATGTTATTTAAGGCAATATTAGTTTTCGAAAGTAAAGAACCATCAAACACTAAAGGTTCTCCTGTATTTGGAATTATTGCATTTGTTTTAATATCTTTATTTACAAATTGCAAAGTAATAGGTGTTTGACAAGTTTCATAAAAACTAGCAAGGTTTGTATCTAAAGTATCTTTAGAATTTACAATTTTAAAATCTAATTTATCTTTTATTAAATTATCCTCTTTTAAATTAGGAATTCCAAAATTATCAATAGCTTTATAATATAGTTCCGGAGTACCTTTTTCAGGTAATGGTACATATTGAATATTATCTATATATAATTCCTTAACTGTATTTTTACTTGATAAATAGTCGTTTCTGTTATTGTTTAAAAATATTGCTATATCCGTAAATTGATAAACATTTATATTCCATAAATTTCTTGTAGTTTCATTGCTTGTAGCATTTGCACTGCTATATAAAACAATTTTATCAACAGAAAATATCTCAGAATAATTTTCATCACCATAAGGTAACAGTTCTTTTTCAAAATTATTTTTAACTTTAAATTTATTTATAATAAATTTAGATAGAAAGAACAAAAGCAATAAAGAAACAATTAAACAGATTAAAATTGTAAAAAATTTTTTAGTGCTATTTTTTTTTCTTTTCTTTCGTGTACGAGAAAACATAAAAGCCTCCTTAAAGAAATCTATGTAATATAATAATACAAAACTTCTAGTTTGGCAAGAAAAAAATATTAGGGGAAATGGAGAATTTTATTATAATTTCAATAAATAAAATAAATCTAAAAAAACGACAAAAAAGTCTTGAATTTTACAAACAAGTAAAATATAATTGAAAAAAATACATAGTAAGGAAAATTAAAATGAAGAAAAAGGAAAGAATAAAAATATTAAGTATATTAGCATTAATTTTAATAGTAATTATAATAATTACCTTTGGAAAAAACAAAATAACCAACAAAATTACAGGAGGCACTAAAGCAGAAACAGAACAAAGTACACTAAGCCTTTCATACCAAGAAATGTCTAAAGAAGATAATATAGTGTATATACTAATAAAAGTAAGTGATGAAGAAAATGGATTAAAAGAAATTCAATCTCCAGATGGAACAATAATAAATGCAAAAGGAAAAAAGAAACTAGCAATCGACTATAAAGTTGAAAAAGAAAAAGAATATAAATTTAAATTGGTATCAGAAACAGGAGAAGAAAAAGAAGAAATAATATGCATATCAGATAAAACATGGGATGGTTGGATAAAATTATCACTATATTATCCATATAATGCTGTAGAAAAACAATGGCGTTTAGGCAATAAAGGAGAAGTAAGAAGTGATAAAACCTTAGAATGGAACGATTACACAGGGCCAATAACAATACCAATGTCTAGAACTAAGGATGTATGGATAAAATATAAAATTAATAATCAGCAAATTATACAAGCACCAGAGGACACAGTATTAACCTACATTGAAAATGAAAAAATAGATAAAAAGAAACAAAAAATAACAATAACCTATGATGAAGATGCAACAGTAAAAGAATTTAATATAGATGGTGAAGGATGGCAAGAATATAAAGGCGAATTTGAAGTAGAAAAATCTTGCTTAATAATGGCAAGAGCTAAAAAACAAATAGAAGTAAAAGATGCAGATGGAAATTTAATAGCAAAACAAGATAAATGGGGAACAGATAATAAATATATATTTATAAACGAAGAAGAACAAAAACAAGAAATTCCAGATTCTGCAACAGAAATAGCAAAAGAAAACAACATATTAAAAGCTCCAACAATTACAATAACGCCAGAAACAGAACAAACAAATTCTGTAAAAGTAAAATTAGAAACAGAAAAACAGGCTAGAAATATATACATAAAAATTGGAGATGAAGAATACAAAGAATATACAGAAGAAATAACAGTAACTAAAAACACACTAATTTCAGCATATTATATAAGCGATGATGGGTATGAAAGTTTAACATCATATAAAAGAATAACCAACATAAAGAATGGAAAATTACCATATTTAGCAATAATAGCAAACCCATATCCATATCCAGGAGATACTGGGAGAGAAAACGTAGAAATATCTTTAGACTTCGATGATGCCATAAATGTAGAATATAGTGAAGATGGAATTACATATTATAGTTATTTAGAACCTTTTACAGTAAATAATAATAAAAGAATATATGCAAGAGCCACAAACTTAGTAGGTACAACAGTGCAATATTTAGATATAACAAATATTGGAAAAATAACAGATGCTCCAGAAGAACCAAAAAATAACACGAGCAGTGGAAATACAAGCGGTGGAAACACAAGCAGTGGAAATACAAGCAGTGGAAATACAAGCGGTGGAAACACAAGTGGTGGAAATACAAGCAGTGGAAATACAAGTGGAGGAAATACAAGTGGTGGAAATACAAGTGGTGGAAATACAAGTGGTGGAAACACAAGCGGTGGAAATACAAGCGGTGGAAACACAAGTGGTGGAAATACAAGCGGTGGAAACACAAGTGATGGAAATACAAGCGGTGGAAACACAAGTGATGGAAATACAAGTAGTGGAAACACAAGCAGTGGAAACACAAGTGATGGAAATACAAGTAGTGGTAATACAAGTGGTGGAAACACAAACACTGGAAATACAAGTGGAGGAAATACAGGTGGTGGAACAAGTGAAAATATCCCACCTATAGAGGAAAATGATAAATATACAATATTAAACAAGAACGAATATAGATTAATAAAACTAAAATATCCATCTGAGGCAATAAAAAAAGAATATAAAGTACGAGATTTAGAATGGAAGGAATATAACCCGGAAGGAATTTTACTTGTAAAACCAGAATATAAAGATAAAATACTAGATGAAAATGGAAATTTAAAAGGAAAAATACAAAACGAAAAAGGAAAACCAATAAATTTTAATGGAGATATTTACGTTTTAAACATAGATTACGATAAAATTTATGAAAACATTTCAATAAGATGGAATGCGTGGGCAGGAGAAGCTCCTACAATTATACCAAGCACCCAAGAGCCTGCTAAAAACGTAACAATAGGAATATCGTATAATAAGGGGTTAGTAAAAAAGCAATACAAGCTAAAATATGAAGATCAAACAGAAACAGAGTGGTTGGATTACACTAAACCGTTCGTGGTAGATAAAAACAATACAACTGTATATGCACGTGGATTAGATAATGTGGAAGTATATACAAACGAAGCGGCATATAACATAACAAATATAGATAACGAACCACCTGAAATAACTGTAAAAGGAGATTTAGAAACTCCAATTAGAAATCTTCAAATTCAAATACTTGTTAAAGATAAAAACAAAATAGATACAATAAAATGGGCAGAAGGAAAGCAAAATACAGAGTATTTTAATAAACAGGGTGAAAACATAAAAAATGGAACAAGAAAAATAATAAGCGATAACGGAATATTTACAGTTTATGCAAAAGATATAGTAGGAAATGAAACCGCTTACGAACTAAGCATAACTAATATAGATTTATCAGCAGTGCCAAATCCAACAATAGAATTTGATAAAGAACCATATGTAATAGATGGAATAGCATGGTACCCATATGGAACAAGAGCAACAATACATTATGCAGAAGATATGACAAACCAAACAGGATATTACAATTCAAAAATTGGAGAAAAAGAAGATACAGCATATAATTGGAATGGATGGAATAGCAATAGCACAAATACAACATATTCAAGGAATTTAAGTGAAACATTAACAATACAAGCAAAAATAATAGATACAACAGGAGAAGAAAGTGAAGTACTAGAAGAAGAAATCCATGTAATGGGATATGAGGGATATTTACAATCCAATTATCGAATAATAGGAAACATATATCCAGTATTAATAGATAGAAGACCATACGATGCATCAAATTATTTATACGGAACAGATACGTATTGGATTGATAACACATACATCTACCAAGCAGCCAAACATGCAGGAGTAACAACAGGAAAAGAAAGTACAGAAAATCCAAAAGTAGTAAAAATAAAAATAGTAGAATGTCCAGAAGAAGGATATAAAGCAAGCACAAGAAATGGAATGAGAAGCAGTGCATATTATAGTACAAGTTATTATGGCTTTGTATTCATAGATGAGCAAGGAAACGAAGTAAAAGGACCAACCATAGAAAGTGTAAGTCAAGTACCAGATGAAGATAAAGTAACAGTAAGCATAGAAGCAAAAGCATATAATGGAGCAAGTATAGAAAAATATTATTACAAAATAGATAATGGAGAATATGTAGAAAGTACAAACAACACATATACATTTACAGACTTAGCCCCATATGTAAACCATACAATAAAAGTACATGCAATAGACAGTAGAGGAACAGAAACGCCAGAAGAAACACTAACCCAAAGAACAACCAAGAAAATAACAACACCAACAATAACATATGATAAAGAACCATATGTAATAGATGGAATAAAATGGTACCCATATGGAACGAGAGCAACAATACATTATGCAGAAGATATGACAAACCAAACAGGATATATAAGAACAAAATATGGAGAAAAAGAAGATACAACATATAATTTTGAAAGTTGGAGAAGTAATAGCACAAATACAACATATTCAATGAATTTAAGTGAAACATTAACAATACAAGCAAAAATAACAGATACAACAGGGGAAGAAAGTGAAGTGTTAGAAGAAGAAATCCATGTAATGGGATATGAGGGATATTTACAATCCGATTATCGAATAATAGGAAACATATATCCAGTATTAATAGATAGAAGACCATACGATGCATCAAATTATTTATACGGAACAGATACGTATTGGATTGATAACACATACATCTACCAAGCAGCCAAACATGCAGGAGTAACAACAGGAAAAGAAAGTACAGAAAATCCAAAAGTAGTAAAAATAAAAATAGTAGAATGTCCAGAAGAAGGATATAAAGCAAGCACAAGAAATGGAATGAGAAGCAGTGCATATTATAGTACAAGTTATTATGGCTTTGTATTCATAGATGAGCAAGGAAACGAAGTAAAAGGACCAACCATAGAAAGTGTAAGTCAAGTACCAGATGAAGATAAAGTAACAGTAAGCATAGAAGCAAAAGCATATAATGGAGCAAGTATAGAAAAATATTATTACAAAATAGATAATGGAGAATATGTAGAAAGTACAAACAACACATATACATTTACAGACTTAACACCATATGTAAGTCATTCAATAACTGTATATGCGGTAGATAGTAATAATACAGAAACTTTACCTAAAACAATATATACGCTTTTAGGAAGAAGTGTTACACTATCTGGATATAAGGTCGTACCAAATGGAAATTATGTATTTTATAATGAAGATGATATATTAATATCAAGTAATGTAGGAATAACAAACTCAGTTGCTAGCAGTTATATAGAATTAGATTTAAGCAACTATTCTGCAGATACAAATTTTGAAATAACATTAAATGCAAGTATAGATAGTGAAGGTGGATGCGATATTGGTTATGCAACAATTACAAAAGATATAACTGCCCCAACTTATTCTGGTAGTGATTTTATACATATTTCCGGAACTGTTGAAAGCAAAGACTATACAACAACTGTAACAGGTGGTAATAAATATTATTTACATCTAGGATATAGAAAAGATGGTAGCGTAGATACAGGAAAAGATAGAGTTGAATTTAGAAATTTAAGAGTAAATAGAAAATAAAAAGGAGTTTCTTATGAAAAAAGAAAAAAAATCTAACCAAAAGAAGATTATTTTTATAATAATAGTTCTAATAATTATTATAGGTGTAATTACAGCAATAATTGTAAACAAAAATAAAAATAAAAAAGATGAAGCAGAAGAAATGCCAACACAAGAGGTGGAAGAAGTTGCAGTGCAAGTTACAGGAAAGGCAATAGAAGAAAAAGAAACTAAAGATTATAAAATAAGTAACGTAAATATCTCTGCTAAAGATAGTCAAGCAGAGATAGCGTTAACAATAAAAAATATTTCAAATAAAACAACAATAGAAAGAGATGTATATATAAAATATTTAGACAATCAAAATCAAGAAATGGGTCAAACAAGAATACATCTCCCAAAAATGGAAAAAGAAAAAGAATTATCCATTACAACAATTATTACAAAAAACTTAAAAGAAGCCGCAGATTATAAAATTGAATATTAGTAAAAGAGTACTAAAACAAATCATAAAAATTTCGGAATTCATATCCTTCACTTTTTAAATAGGATATGGATTCTTTTAATATTTCTGAGCTATTATTTACATCTGCAGTATCATGCATAAGGATTATTAAAGTTCCCTTATTTTTAGAAGATTTCTTTAAATTATTTAATAATTGATAATTAGAAGTTTTTCTTTCAGAATCTTTATTTAAACAATTCCAATCTACATATGTATAATCCATTTCTTGCAAAAGCTTTACAGCTTTGTTTTTAGATCCCTTATTATTTGCAGACATATATCCATTTGGAAATCTAAAAATATGAGAACAATAATTTTCTATACCAATAGCCTTTCCGATTTCCAAATCTGTATTTTTAACTTCGCTAATAAAACTTTCTGAATTCGAGTAAAGTTTTGCATTATTGTGATCATATCCATGATTAGCAATATAATGACCTTCCTCATATTCACGTTTTACAATATCGGGATGATTTTTTACATATTTACCAATTACAAAAAAGCTTGCTTTGATATTTTCTTCCTTAAGAATATCAAGAATTTTTGGAGTAGCTTTTATAGTTGGACCATCATCAAAAGTTAAATAAGCAATTTTTTCATTGCTAGAAGATAAAGTGTCGAATTTAGTTCTTAAAGAAGAACTAATAGCACAATTCTCAGCTATATCAATGGCAAAAGAAGATGAACGATGAGAAAACAATAATACAAAAATAAATAACACAAAAAGTAAAATTAATGCAAATATGTATTTTTTCTTAATAAATATACATTTCATATAAAACCACCTATATATAAATATGAGTTTTGAAGAAAAAGTGATAAAAAAATATAAAAACTTGAAAATTAAATTTATATAGTGTATAAATAAAACATATTGTAAAATGAAATTTACAATATGTTTATTTTTTTCATAAGCACTTATTTCAGATGATTTTTTATTCTAAAAAAATCCAATGAAAACAATCTAAAGGAAAGGAGGTAAAACAGAAAGCTATCAGTAAAAAATATAACAAAATCTTGAATAAGAAAATACAAATTGTTATAATAAAGAAAGGAAGTTATTGAGATTAAATAGAAAAAATATAAGATTAAAAGATTATGATTATTCAAAAGATGGATATTATTACATAACAATATGCACAAAAAATAGAAAAGAAATATTATCAAAAATTGAAATTTATAATACAGGTTTTAATAGGGATAAATTAATAAATGTAGGGGCGGACGCCTTGGGATGCTCAAAACAAAAAAATAATATTAAAATATTTGACAAACATAAATCAGAAGTTGTAGGGGTCGGCGTCCTCGACGACCCGAAAAAAATACAAGTTAAATTAACAACATATGGAGAAATTATAGAAAAACAAATAAAAGAAACGAATAATATATATAAAGATATAAAAATAGAAAATTATATAATAATGCCAAATCATGTGCATATGATTATAAAATTAAAAAGACAAAAAAACGGGTCGCCCTAAGGCCGCCGACCCCTACAAATGCAAAGATATCAATTACTATTTCAACATTAAAAAGATTAACAAACAAAAAAATGGAAAACAAAATATGGCAAAGAAATTATTATGAACACATAATAAGAAATGAAAACGAATATTACGAGATAATAAAATATATGCAAAACAACCCAATAAGATGGATTGAAAAGGAAGGTGAAGATTAAAATGAAAGAAAACGAAGAATTAAAAGAAGCCAAAGAAAAGCTAGATAAAATAACAGAAGATGCAAGAATGCAACAACTAGCGTGGTGGAGAGAAAAAGCAATATATGAAGAAAATACAATGTTGAGTAGTTCATTTAAAAAAGGAAAAAAAGAAGGAATAAAAGAAGGTAAGGAAAAGGAAAAAATAGAAAATGCCAAAAAAATGAAAGCAGAAAAAATACCAATAGAAACAATTATAAAAATAACAGAATTAACTAGAGAAGAAATAGAAAAATTATAAAATATTTTTATGATTATGTTTAATATTTTTTTCAAATTTTTCCGTTGACAAAATATTACATAAAATGTAGAATTAGCTTAGGTGAAACAAATGAGAAATAGAAAGAAAACCTTGCTTTCGATAAGCGTTTTTCTTATAACAATATGCATGATATTTATTGCTATTTTTATAAAAAGCTCAATTAAAAGTGAAAGTTTGGCAACAACCGCAGTAAATATAGATGAAAAAACTTATGAAAAAGCAAATGTTGATGAATTAAATATAGAAGAAATTATAAATAATAATACATCAGAACCTATTAGAGAAGAAATAGTATCAGAAGAAGCAGATTTAGAATATACTACAATTTATAGAAATAGTGCTAATGTACCCAAAGGAAAAATGCAAGTTTCTCAAGAAGGAAGAGATGGTAAACAGATAGTTGTGACTAAGAAAAAATATCAGGGAAATGAATTAATTAGCGAGGAACAAACAGGAAAAACTGTAAAGGTTGCTGCTGTAAACAAAATTGTTCAAATAGGGACTGGCGATAGTAATTCGAATCATAAGATACAAAAAGGTGATGAAGTATATGTTACATCTTCTACACTTAATGTTTTTTTAGATAAAGATAAAAACTCAACTAAGATAACAACATTATCAAAGGAAAATATTGTTACTGTAATAGAAACAGATTCAAACTGGTGTAAAGTAAATTTTAATTCTTATACAGGATGGGTTGATATAAATTGCCTAGAGTATAGAGAAAATAAAAAAGAAGAAACAAATAATCAAAATACTAATAAAGTTATTGTAATAGGTGGTACTTCAGCTAAAAGCAAAGAACAATTAACTTCAGGTCTTAATGAAAAAATTAATTTAAATACGCCAAGTGGCTTAACTTTAGAACAGTTTAAAAAAGTGCTTTCAAATAATGAACAAGATAAAAATAAAATATTTGAGCAAAACGCTGAATATTTTTATTACATAGAAAAACAATATAATATTAATGGACTATTTGTTGCAGCGGTAGGAATACATGAAAGTTCATGGGGAACTTCTAAAATTGCATTAGATAAGCAAAATTTATTTGGCTATGGTGCTAGTGATAGTAATCCTTATAATAATGCATATACTTTTTCTAGTTATTCAGAAGGGATAGATTTAGTTGCAAGAGTGTTTGTTAAGTATTACATAAACCCTAATGGAACAAAAATATATGATAATGAAGTAGCAACTGGAAAATATTATTCAGGTACAACGCTTAAAGATGTAAACAAAAAATATGCTACAGATAAAAATTGGAATAAGGGTGTATATAGTTGGATGAATTATTTATATAATAGATTGTAAAAAAAGCTTGCATTTTGTGCAAGCTTTATGTTATAATAACAAGCGTTGATTAAACACATAAAGCTAGTTTAAGAAAAGTGCTTAAAAATATTTTTAAGTCTTCTTAAATGTTAATACTTTATGGAAGAAATAAAAACTAAGAGGAGGAATTTAAAATGGCAGTAGTTGCAATGAAACAATTACTAGAAGCAGGTGTTCACTTTGGACATCAAACTAGAAGATGGGATCCTAAAATGGCTGAATACATATTTCAAGCTAGAAATGGAATTCACATTATCGATTTACAAAAAACATCTAAAAAATTAGATGAAGCTTACAGCTTTATGAGAGAACAAGCTGAGGAAGGTAAAACAGTTCTTTTTGTTGGAACAAAAAAACAAGCTCAAGAATGTATGAAAGAAGCTGCAATTAAATGTGGTATGTTCTATGTTAACCAAAGATGGTTAGGTGGAATGCTTACAAACTTCAAAACAATTAAAGCTAGAGTTCAAAGATTAAAAGATTTAGAAGCTATGGAACAAGATGGAACTTTTGATGTATTACCTAAAAAAGAAGTTATTAATTTAAAGAAAGAAATGGAAAAACTAGAAAAGAATTTAGGTGGAATTAAAGAAATGGAAAATATTCCAGATATTATTTTCTTGGTAGATCCTAAAAAAGAAGCAACAGCTATAGCAGAAGCTAAAAAATTAAATATACCAGTTGTTGGTTTAGTTGATACAAACTGTAATCCTGATGACTTAGATTATCCAATTCCTGGAAATGATGATGCAATCAGAGCAGTTAAATTAATTGCAGATGTTATGGCAAATGCTATAATAGAAGGAAAACAAGGAGAAACTTTTGAAGATGCACAAGAAGTTGCTGAAGAAGTTTCAGAAGATGCAGAAAAAAGTATGGAAGAAGTTGTTGAAGAAACAACAGAAGAATAATATATGTAGGGGTTGGCGTCCCGACAACCCTAAAAATGATAAACTATGGCGGACAAAAAATGTCCGCCTTTTAATATAAAAATAAATTATTATTGTAGGGAACGACACTTCTGTCGAACCGTATAATGAGAATAAATTTTAATTTAAGGAGGAATTAATAAATGATAACAGCAAGCCAAGTTAAAGAATTAAGAGAAATTACAGGTGCAGGAATGATGGACTGCAAGAAAGTATTAACAGAAACAGATGGAGATATGGAAAAAGCAATGGAATTACTTCGTGAAAGAGGAATTGCTAAAGCTGCAAAAAAATCTGATAGAGTAGCCGCAGAAGGTTTAGTTGATTGCTATATTTCAGAAGATGGAAAAGTTGGAGCAATAGTAGAAGTAAATTCTGAAACAGACTTCGTTGGACAAAATGAAGAATTTAAAAAATTCGTTATGGATGTTGCAAAACAAGTTGCAGAAAAAAATCCAGCAAATGTAGAAGAATTATTAGCACAAGAATCAATATCAGAAGTAGGAAAAACAGTTCAAGAAGTGTTAACAGACAAAATAGCTAAAATAGGTGAAAATATGAATATTCGTAGATTCGAAAGATTTGAATCTACAGGATTAGTGGAAAAATATATACATGGAGATGGAAAAATAGCTGTATTAGTAGACTTTGCAAAAGGTGATAAAGCTATAGCAAAAGACATTTGTATGCAAATTGCAGCAGCAAAACCAGAATTCTTAAAAAGAGAAGATGTACCAGCTGAAAGAGTAGAAAAAGAAATGGAAATATTAAAAGCTCAAGCTATGAATGAAGGAAAACCAGCTGAAATAGCAGAAAAAATGGTACAAGGGAGACTTGGAAAATTCTATGGAGAAATATGCTTAGTAGAACAAGACTTTGTAAAAGATTCAGACAAAAAAGTATCTAAAGTATTAGAAGAAAACAATGCAGAAATAGTAAGATTTGCAAGATTTGAAAAAGGCGAAGGAATAGAGAAAAAAGAAGAAAACTTTGCAGAAGAAGTTGCAAACCAATTAAAATAGAAATTAAAATAGCGGTTCGTAGCACCGCTATTTTTTATATTATAGGAAATTCCTATTTTACTGTAGGGGGTCGGCGTCCTTAGGGCGACCCGCGTGGCGAAGCCACTTTTTTATGTAGAAAATTTCTATTTATAATTGACAAAAACATATTTTTAATAGATAATATAACAAGAATTAAAATGGAATTACAAAAGAAAAGCAAGATATATTCTTGCTTTAAACTTACAAAGGAGGAAATTTGAATATGTATGTTTTTAACAGAATTACTGTTAATCCACAATTACCAAAAGAAATAAGTAAATTATCTGAGATTGCCAACAATTTATGGTGGTCTTGGAATACAGATTATTTAAAACTTTTAAAACAAATAGATAGAGATTTATGGGAAAATGTTGGAAAAAATCCTGTGAAATTCTTAAAGTTAGTATCTCAAGAAAGACTTGAAAAGGCTTCACAAAACCAAGAATTTTTGAAACAATACAATATAGTGGCAAACAATTTTGAAAATTATATGAATAGTAAAAATACTTGGTTTTCAAAAAATTATCCTAAAAATGAAAAAGATTTAATAGCATATTTTTCAGCTGAATATGGTTTAGATGAAACTATTCCAATATATTCAGGTGGACTTGGAATATTATCTGGTGACCATCTTAAATCTGCAAGTGATTTAGAGCTTCCTTTTGTTGCAGTTGGAATGTTATACAAAGAGGGATATTTTATTCAAAAACTAAGCAAATATGGAGAACAAGAAAATAACTATGTTAAAGCAGATTTAAATAATTTACCAATAGAAGCTGTTAAAGATTCTGAAGGAAAAGATTTAAAAATTACTGTAGATTATCCAGAAAGAAAATTATATTTAAAAGTTTGGAAGATAAATGTTGGAAGAATTAAATTATATTTAATGGATTCAGACATAGACGAAAATTCTGAAGAAGATAAAAAAGTTACACTTCAATTATATGGTGGAGACCAAGATATGAGAATAAAACAAGAAATTGTTTTAGGAATGGGTGGGGTAAAACTTTTAAAAACTTTAGGTTTAAACCCAACAGTTTATCATATGAATGAAGGACATTCTTCTTTCTTAACCTTAGAATTAATAAAAGACTTAATGGAAGAAAAGAAAATATCTTTTGAAATGGCAAAGGATATTACAACATCTAAAACAGTATTTACAACACATACACCAGTTCCAGCAGGAAACGATATATTCCCATTAGATTTAGTAGAAAAATATTTTAAAGATTTTTGGCCTAAAATAGGACTAAGTAGAGAAGAATTTTTAAAACTAGGAATGAAACCAACAGAAAAATTAGACAATGGTTTTAATATGGGAATTTTAGCATTGAAAAATGCAGGAAAGAAAAATGGAGTAAGTAAACTACATGGTGCAGTTTCTAGAGAACTATTTGGAGAAGTGTGGACTAACATTGCTGCAAACGAATCTCCAATAGGATATGTAACAAACGGTATACACACATGTTCATGGCTTGCGCAAAATTTAAAAGAATTATATAACGAGTATTTAATACCATATTGGCAAGATAATATGCAAAAAGATGATGTATGGAAACAAATAAAAGATATTCCAAACGAAAGATTATGGAACGAACATCAAGCTAGAAAAATGAAAATGTTGAAAATGGTAAAAGAGAACACAACAGAAAGATTAAAAAGAGTTGGAATTCCATACGAAGAAATAAAAGAAATAACTTCAAAAATAAATCCAAATGCTTTAACAATAGGATTTGCCAGAAGATTTGCAACTTATAAAAGAGCAACTTTAATTTTTAAAGATTTAGAAAGAATAACTCAAATATTAAATGATAGCGAAAGACCAATACAACTTATATTTGCAGGAAAAGCACATCCTTTAGATAAAGTAGGACAAGATTTAATAAAATATATAAATGAACTTGCAATGAAACCACAATTTAAAGGAAAAATATTTGTATTAGAAAATTACAATATTGGAATGTCTCGTTATTTAATAAGTGGTTGTGATGTATGGCTTAATAACCCTCGTAGACCAATGGAAGCTTCTGGAACAAGTGGACAAAAAGCTTCTGTAAATGGTGTTATAAACTTTAGTGTTTTAGATGGATGGTGGGCTGAAGGCTATGACCAAACTAATGGGTGGACAATTGGAACAAATGCAGAATTTACATCTTATGAAGAACAAGACTTAGCAGATAGTGAAAGTTTATATAACACATTAGAAAATAAAATAATTCCATTGTATTATGAAAATAGAGAAGAAAATATACCAAATAATTGGGTAGAAATAATGAAAAATTCTATTATTACAACAGGTGGAAAATATAGTACACAAAGAATGGTAATAGACTATACAAATCAAATGTATATACCTTTATGTAATTTATATAACACATATTATTCAAATTTAGAAAGTGTGGCAGAATATAGCCAGTGGAAATCTGAATTAAATAATTCTTGGAATGATATAGAAATAAAACAATTAAATAATTTATCTGATATATCAATGGATGCAGGAAATAAAATAAACGTAGAGTGTGAAGTAAAACTTCCAAATATAAAGGTTGAAAATATAGAAGCACAAGTATACTATGGAAAAATTGCTGAAAATGGAATGGTAGACAATATAGAAATAATACCAATGAAATTAAAAGCAAAAAATGAAGAAGAAAAAACATATACATTTGAGGCAAAAATAGAATTAACAACAGGTGGTGATTATGGTTATACATTCAGAGTAATGCCAAAACATGAAATGCTATTAGAAAGTAGCGATTTAAACTTGATAAAATGGATTACTAAATAAAGTAAAGGCGACCTATGGTCGCCTTATTATATTTCTCTTTGTAAATTTCCGTTTGTATAGTTTTTACCTTCTAATTTTTTACGAGATTTTGCAATATTTATAATATTATTTATTTCTTCAATAGATTCATCTAAAATATCAATTCTTAAAGAAGAAACGTTAAATTCATCTGTAGAAATAGAAGTAATTTTACTGTTATAAATTGTAGTTACAGTGTCTACATTATCTGGTATAACTCTAAAATTAACGTTCATTCTGTCATTAAGATAATACTTATTATTAAAGTTGCAGATGTGTTTGCAAGCTGAATAGCATTTGTTAGAAGTTCCAAATAGACAATAGTTAATGTTCATTAAAGGTAAATTTCCATATACAATTAATTCAGAATTTGGTGTAGAATTGCATAAAGAAATTAATCCTTTTTTATCTAACTCAGGTGATAATGTAACTGTTGTAATTCCTCTTTTTTGCAATTCGTAAGCAGAATAAAAGTTATAAACATTTAAAGTATAATTGCTAACAAATTCAAAATTTTTATTATATTTTTCTGTTAGTTTTTTTATTATAGATAACCCAGAAATATTAGAAACAACAAAACCATATATATCAAAATTAGTAATAATATTTTCTAAATTATTTGCAAATAGCTTGTTGTAATTATTTCTCATAACAGTAGGCAAATAAACATACAAATTAGCTTTAGTTGATAAGCTTTTTATCTTATCAGAGTAACTTTTATTTATAAAGTATTTTAAAGGAATATAAAGTTTATCAATTTTTTGCAGGTTATCATAATTTTCTAAATTCAAATTATTTAATAGTAAAGCAATTTGTAGTGTTTGTATTTTTGTGTAGGGAGCGAAGTTATTGTTTACACAAGTGTTTGAATTTTTATTTTCGAAATTTCTATTAATATTTGAAATTGTAAAATCTTTTACTTTAGACAAAGCCTCTCTTTTTAGTTCATTTAAAACACTATTAGGTAAAAATAAATTATCTTCAAGTTCAATATTAAATTCACAAAATTCATAAGGTGTATTGTTTGTTTTTGAAAATTGTTTTATTATAATTTCCTTTGAAAGTCCACTGCTTTTAGCTTGAACAGGACATTTGCTTGATGTAATATTAATATTTAAATCCTTATAAACATCTATATTAGAATTTGATTTTATACTAAGTTCAATAGGTTTATTTAAAGCAAATTTGCTATTGCAAATTAATTTTACTTTTCTGTTTTCAGAGTTTTCACTAAAGGTACTTCTAATTTCAGAAGTAATAATAGAATCAGATATTTTATATAGTTTATCGCCAACTTTAATATTTCCTTTCATTCTACCAATAGTAACAACATCTCCACATTTGCTTTCCTTAATATTTGTATTTTTAAGCATAAGTTCAGAAATTTTATAGCTACCTTGTTCATTTTGAGTAGCAATAGAGTCTCCAATATGTAAGTTTTCAGCACATTTAAAGGTTATTAATCCTTTTTTTGTATTATACTTTTCAATAGTACCTAAAAACAAACCACAATTATTTTGTTTTTCTTTAAAAACAAGATTTTTGTTATAATCTTTAGATAAATGACCATTAGAAAAACCACCTCTATTAAAAGCAAGAGCTAATAATTTTCTATCTGAATCTTCTACTACATAAGGTTCGTTTGAATATGCTAAATCTATATATTTTCTATAAATTCTAGTAACAGTTGCAACATATTCAGGAGTCTTCATTCTACCTTCAATTTTTAAAGAAGTAACACCAGCCTTTATCAAATTAGGTATAAAATCCAGGCCACATAAATCTCTGGTACTTAGTAAATAACCACTATCTAATTTGTTATTCTTTTCATCAATTAAAGAAAAAGGAAGTCTACAAGGTTGAGCACATTTTCCTCTATTACCAGAACGACCACCAACCATACTAGAAAATAGGCATTGACCAGAATAAGAAATGCACAAAGCACCATGTATAAAAGTTTCAATCTCAACATTAGAATTTTTAGTAATATATTCAATTTCTTCCAAAGTAAGCTCACGAGAAAGAACAACTCTTTTAAAGCCCATATCTTGCAAAGCCAAAACACCATCTAAATTATGAGCAGTAAGTTGAGTGCTAGCATGAATAGCAATATTTGGAAAACTATTAATTAACAAATTTGCCAAACCAAGGTCTTGAACAATAATAGCATCAATACCATAATTATAAGCCATTTTGGCAACAGAAAAAGCATTCTCAAACTCATCATTCTTAATTAAAGTATTCAAAGTTAAATGAGTTTGAACACCCCTAAGCTTAGCATACTCAATAGCACATTTTAAATCATCACCATCAAAATTAGAAGCAAAAGCACGCGCACTAAAACCACTACCAAAATAAACAGCATCAGCACCATTCTGAACAGCAGCACGCATACAAGCCATATTACCAACAGGTGACAAAAGTTCAATTTTTTTCATAAAAAACTCCTTGGCAAGAGTTACAAATAAAAAATAGATAATAACTCTCACAAAATAATAGTATTTGTTTAATAAGAATTAAACTTTAATTATTGTAACACAAAAAAATAAAATTGCATAACATATTATATAAAAATAAAAAGGAGGTACCTTTAAATGGAAGAAAACAGAAACTGCGGATGCAATAACGGAGGACTATTAAACGGACTATTCGGAGGATGTGGATGTGGAGACGACAGCACAATACTATTCTTTATAATAATATTCTTACTATTATTCACAAACTTCGGATGCGGATGTGGAAGATAAAATGTAACTTTGGGTCTGTCCCAAAGTTACATTTTTTGCTCTTTTTGGGACAGGTTTGCATTATTTTTCTGTATATTTTTTGTGTGCTTTTGAAAGAATATTTCTAGGAGATGATTTGTTGAAGGTTTCTTGTATTAAGTATGCAAAAGATTTAGAAAGCTTTAGGGTTTTAGAGAACTTTGGTGCTAAAGTGGTTAAATTAGAAAATCCTGAAGATGTTGATAGTGAGATTAAAAATTTGTATAGCAATAATTACAAAACAATTATTCTAAGCAATGAAATTGCTAGTTTTTCTGAGGATATTATAAAAAAATATAATTCTACTGAAAATATAAGTATAATAATTGCTCCTAAAAAATAGTATATTTGTAAGAGGAGTGATTATGGAATTAAGTAAAAGTGTTATAGAAATTATGCAGAAAAATAATTATCTAAAAAAAGAAATTTATTTTATTTGCGTTGGTACTGATAAAGTTGTGGGAGATGCAGTAGGTCCTTTAGTTGGAAGTAACTTAAAGAAATATATTGATAAAAATAATATTAGAAATATAAAGGTTATAGGAGATTTGGACAATCCATTAACTAACAGCAATATAAAAAAGGTTAAAAATTTAAAGGGCATAAAAATTCTTATAGATTCAGCCATTTCTGATTCATATAATGTTGGAGATATTATTGTAGAAGAAAAATCAAATAAATTGAGTAGTGCATTTTTTGAGGAGAAGAATATTAACTATGATATTTCTATTAAAGCTGTAGTTATAAAAAATAATTTTAATAGTACCTTAAATTTAATAAGATTACAAAATGTAAGCATAAAAACAATAATAAAAATGTCTGAAAAACTAACTAAAGAAATGTTCAAAGTAATAGATGAAAATTGTATAAACTTACCTAAAGTGGAAAAAATTTAAGTATAAAATTTTAGGAGGTTTTATATGGAAGGTTTAAAAAATATAATAGTGGTTAAAAACATACCTTCAAACATTGTTGAAGAGGCTTTTATTATTGTTAAAGAAAATTTAAAAATAGAAAAATTAGATATAAATAAAAAAAGTGAAAACAAGCTTATAGTAAAAGAAGCGGAGGACATAATTAAAAGTTGTGAAGATATTATAGAAAAAAGTGAAGAAGATAATAAAATACAAAAAATAGAAAAAAAGTATAAAAGATTAAAAATGTTTACAGGAATATTAGGATTTTTAGCTATTTTAGGAACATTTATAAATTTCTTTTAGTCATAAAATTTTCATTTACGCATATAGTTTAGAAAAACACTAAGGAAGAGGTGTGTAAATGGAAAGAATAATGAATTCAGATGAAAGAATACGAAGAGCGGAAGAAATTTATAATAGAAGAAGAAATCAAAATTTAGGTTCATCATATAGAAATACGCATATATATGGCAGAGAAAGAAAGCGTAATAGACCATTAAGAAAATTAATAATGCAAATAACATTTTGTGTAATTATTTATGTGTCGATTCTTGTAATAAAAAATAGTAATTATATTTTTACTCAAGAGTTCTTAAATAGTGTAAAAAGTGTTTTGAATTATGATGTGGAGTTAGAAAAGTACTACAATAAGGCAAGAGATTTTTTTAATTCTCAAGAAGAAAATAAAAATATAGAGGAAGAAAGTACACCAACAACAAAAGAAGAAAATCAAATAAATACTCAAGAAACGGAAAATATAGGTGGAGCTAATGAGGATAAACAAGCAGAAGAAGTGCAGAATTTATCTCAAATGGAAATTGATGCCAATAATATAAAAGGTACATATAATTTAATAAAGCCTTTGGAAGGTACAATAACTTCAAGATTTGGACAAAGAGATCCAACAACACCAACTGTGCCAAAAAATCATACAGGAATAGATATAGCTGCAAATACAGGAACAGATATAATTGCAGCATTAGATGGTGTAGTTGAATTAGCATCAAATGAAGGAGATTATGGAAAACATTTAAAAATAAAAAAAGATGATGTAACACTAGTATATGCTCATTGTAGTGAACTACTTAAAAATCAAGGAGATACAGTAAAACAAGGCGAAGTAATAGCTAAAGTAGGATCAACAGGAAACGCGACTGGTCCTCATCTTCATTTTGAAATACGAAAAGAAGATAGATTTGTAAATCCAGATTTGGTTCTTCAATTTTAATTCATAGAATTCTCTATAAAATAATATAATTTATAAAAATAAAAAGGGAATGGAGAATTTATGGAATTAAAAATAGATTTAAAAATAATCTTATTCGCCTTAATTTTTTACTTTACAGGGCAAATAGAAATATATTGTTTGTGTTTATTGTTTGCATTGATTCATGAGTTAGGTCATGTTATTGTGGCACACTTTCTAGGTTATAGGTTACTAAAGTTTAAAGTTATGCCATTAGGATTTTCTATATTTTTGCAAACAAATATAGAAGATTACAATAAAAAAATAGAAAAGGGAAATATGTATGTTTTAAAAAATTTAATAATTTCAATGGCAGGACCAATAACAAATATAATTATATTTTTAGTAACATTTTTTTTACCAATAGAATTAATGTTAAAAGAAAAAATAATATATATAAATGCAATAATAGCAATATTTAATTTAATACCAATGTACCCATTAGATGGAAGTAAAATACTGCAAAATGCATTAAAATTATTTTGTAGTAACAAGGAATCATATAAATACACAAATATAGTTGCAAATGCAACATTAATTATATTCACAATACTCTGTAGTGTATTTATTTTATATGCCAAAAATATAGCAATAGTAGCAATATTAATATACTTATGGTACATAAATATAAAAGAAAATGAAAGGCAAGAAATAAGAGTTCAAATTTTAGAAAAAATAAAAACAATATAAACTTGCAAAACCAGCTATATTATATTAAAATATAGTTGGTTTTTATTTTATAGGAGAGATACAAATGAATATAAAAAACGAAAAAGGAATAACTTTAACATCACTTGTGCTAACTGTGGTATTAATTTTTATAATTGGTGGAATGATGGGATATTATTCTACAAGTGGGTTAGATATGCAAAAAATAAATGGAATGTATAGCGATATAGAGCAAATTCAAACTGAAGTAGATACATATTATTTAAAAAATAACGAATTACCTATATTAAGTTTTAATATCAATTTTGTTAACTCTGCAAATCCAAATGATAGCTTAGAATATTCTGTTATAGATTTAGCTAAGTTAGGAAATTTAAGACTTAATTATGGAAAAGAATTTGAAAATATAAAATCAAGTAATCAATTAGGAGATTACACAGATGTATATATAATTAACAAACAAAGTCAAACAATATATTATTTAAAAGGAATAGAATTCGAAGGCAAAACTTATTATACAAAACCATTAGAATATAACGAAATACAAGATTAGAAGGAGAAAATTATGGAAAACAGAGTTGAACCACGTACACTAGCTGGTTTTATGGAATTATTGCCAGAAAAGCAAATTGAATTTAATAGAATGAAAGACATAATAAGAAAAAATTATGAAAAATATGGATTTTTACCACTAAATACACCTAATGTAGAACTTGCAGAAGTTCTTTTAGTAAAAGCAGGTGGAGAAACAGAAAAGCAAATTTACGAGTTTCAAAAAGGAGATAAAAATTTAGCTTTAAGATTTGATTTAACAGTTCCACTAGCGAAATATGTAGCAAAAAACATGGGGAATTTAACATTTCCATTTAAAAGATATCAAATTGGAAAAGTATATAGAGGAGAAAGAGCACAAAGAGGAAGATTTCGTGAATTTTATCAATGCGATATAGACGTAATTGGAGATGAAACTCTAAATATTATGCACGAAGCGGAATTACCAAGTGTTATATACAATATATTTAAAGAACTAGATTTTGGAGATTTTGAAATAAATATAAACAACAGAAAAATATTAAGTGGGTTATTTGAAGAATTAGATTTATCTGAAAAAACAGTAGAAATAATGAGAACAATAGATAAAATAGATAAAATAGGAAAAGAAAATGTTATAAAAGAGTTTGAAGATTTAGGAATAGAAAGTAGCAAAATAGAAACAATTATTAATTTTATAACATACGAGGGAACTAATTCAGAAAAATTAGAGATGCTAAATAGCTTAAATTACAGTAGTGAAATCTACAAAAATGGAGTGCAAGAACTTAATAAAGTTGTAGAAAATATTTATATACTAGGTGTTCCAGAAAACAATTTGAAAGTAAATTTAACAATTTCAAGAGGATTAGATTATTATACAGGAACAGTATATGAAACCTTCTTAAAAAATCACAGAGAAATAGGAAGTATATGTTCAGGAGGAAGATACGAAAACTTAGCAGATTTTTATACAAATAAAAAATTACCTGGAGTTGGAATTTCTATTGGATTAACACGTTTATTTGACCAATTAGATAATTTAGGACTATTAAAATATGAAGAAAAATCTATAACAAAAGTTTTAGTTGTTTCTATGGATGAAGATGTAAGTAAATGTTTTGAAATAGCTACAATATTAAGAAATAACAACATAAATACAGAAGTATATTTAGAAAACAAAAAAATAAAAGCAAAATTCAAATATGCAGATAAACTAAAAATTCCATATGTGATTGTAATAGGAGAAGAAGAAATAAAAAATAATGTTGTAACCTTAAAGAATATGATAACAGGGGAGCAAAATACAATAAAAATAGAAGAAGTTATAGAAAAGATAAAAGCCTAGGGAGAAAAAATCTCCCTAGGCTTTTAAATGTAAAATAAACTTCCTATTAATTTTAAGATAGTGTTAAAAATAAAGTTGAAGTTTAAAATTAGACAGATGCAAAATGAAGAAGAAGATAATAGGAATAACATAAAAACAATTTCCTGAAATTTTCCTACATATTTCTTCTGACAATTTTCATCTTTTTTCTTGTACAAGTATTTCTCATATGCTGAGAAAATAAAAAAGAGTACAACTGCAAGTAACAGGGAAATTATTCCCACTACTAATGATATCCGCATAAGCAGTACCTCCTAAAAAATTGATAAAAAGATTATATCATATTTTACATAAAATAACAACAAAATTCACAAATAAAACACAAAACCTATTTATAATTTATAATATTTGTGATATAAATAGTATAATTTAAGGAAAAGTAGGTAGAAGTATGAGTAATATTTTAGTAGTTGATGATGAATCTAGAATGAGAAAACTAATTAAAGATTTTCTTACAAAAGATAACTATAATGTGCTAGAAGCAGAAGATGGAGAAAAAGCATTAGAAATATTTGAAAATGAAAGAGAGAAAATAGATTTAATTATATTAGATGTTATGATGCCAAAACAAGATGGGTGGTCTGTACTTAGAAAAATAAGACAAAGCTCACAAGTACCAGTAATAATGCTAACAGCTAGAGGAGAAGAACAAGACGAATTATTTGGTTTTGAATTAGGTGCTGATGAATATATATCAAAACCATTTAGTCCCAAAATATTAGTTGCTAGAGTAGAGGCAATACTAAAAAGAACAATTCAAACAGAAAACGTAAATAAAGACTTTGGTGGAATTATAATAGATGAACAAGGAAGAACTGTTACAGTAGATGGAAAAAATATTGAAATGAGCCTAAGAGAATATGAATTGCTAAAATATTTAGTAGATAATGAAAATATAGCACTATCAAGAGATAAAATACTTAATAACGTATGGAACTACGATTATTATGGAGATTCAAGAACTATAGATAGCCATATAAAGAAAATAAGACATAAGCTAGGAAAACGAGGAAAATATATAAAAACAATGAGAGGAATAGGTTATAAATTTGAAGTTAAATAGTCTAAGATATAAAACAAAATCTATAAGAATACGTTTATTTTTAATATTATCAATAACAATTCTTACAATAATTGTTGCACTAATTTTAATGAATAACATTATACTAAAATCTTTCTTTCTATATTCAAAAGAACAAACATTATTAGATGTATACAATCAAATAAATGAATTTTATAAAAATCCAGAAGATTCTGATAAAATGAAAGATGAATTACAAAAAATTGCTGTAAATAATAACTTTGACATTTTAATACAAAAGGAAAATTATATTAATGTATATACATCTAACAGAGAATTTGGACTTTCAAATATAGAAATTAATAAAATATTAGAAGAAAGTAATAAAGAAAATGAATTATTATATAATAAAGATAATGTAAATGTAAAGAAAGTTGCAGATAGCAAAACAAATATGAGATATATATTGCTTTCAGCAAGGCTAGATAATGGTTATTTTTTATATATAAAATTACCGTTACAATTCATATATGATAGTGTTAAAATTTCAAATACATTTTTATATTTAATAGGTGGAGCAACAGTTATAATTTCAGGTATAGTAACAATGTTTATTGCTAAAAGATTTACAGAGCCAATACTTGAATTGAACGATATAGCTAAAAGAATGGCAAAATTGGACTTTTCTAAAAAATATCAAGAAAATGAAGCAGAAGATGAAATAAATAATCTTGGAAAAAGCATAAACGAAATGTCCAGAAAACTAGAAACAACAATTAAACAATTACGAACTTCTAATACCGAACTGGAAAGAGATATAGAAGAAAAGTCTAAAATAGATGAAATGAGAAGAACTTTTATTTCAGATGTATCACATGAATTAAAAACACCTATAGCATTAATACAAGGATATTCAGAAGGATTAATAGAAAATGTAAATTCAGATGAAGAAAATAGAAAATTTTATGCAGAAGTAATTCAAGATGAAGCAAATAAAATGGATAAATTGGTTAAAGAATTGCTAGAACTTATGAAGCTTGAATATGGTGGTAGAAAGTTTAACAATACTAATTTTAATATAGTTGAATTAGTAAACGAGGTTATAAGAAAAAGCAAAGTAATGTTAGAAGAAAACAAAATAAAAGTGAAATTTGAAAATGAAGAAGAACATTATGTATATGCAGATGAATTTTATATGGAGCAAATTCTAACAAATTATTTTACAAATGCAATAAAAAATGCTGATGAAATTGAAAAAGAAAAATATATAGAAATAAAAATAGAAGAAAAAGAAAGTACAGTAAGAATATCTGTATTTAATACAGGAAAAAACATAAGCGAAGAGAATCTAAATAAAATTTGGAAAAGATTTTATAAAGAAGATAGTTCAAGAAATAGAGAAGCGGGAGGCTCTGGAATAGGATTGTCTTTGGTAAAAGCAATAATGGATAATTACAAAAATGAATATGGAGTTATAAATAAATATAATGGAGTAGAATTTTATTTTGAACTAAATAAAATTTAATACAATAAATAGAAATGTCAAATAGTGTCGAAAAGTGAAGTACGAAAGTGCTTTACTTTTTTGCTTTTTCGTAGTAAAGTAAAAACATAAAATTGCAATTTTTTATCATTAATTTTTTATTCAATTTTAAGTTTTATTCTTAAAATTTCCAAACGAATTACAATAAAATAATTAAAAGGAGGCAATAGTTTATGAATGATTAATGCTAGTAGTTTGCGCATAAATATTATAAGTTTAATAATTACACTATTAATATTTAATGCTTTTGAATTTGCCAAAGAAGCTATTAATTTTGAAGTACCAAAAAGAAATATTGCTATAGAAAATTCAAATATAACAAATAACGAGGAATCAAAAGAAGAAAAAAATATAGAAGAAACAGAAACCGAGAAGCAAGAAAAAATGGAAGAAATACCATATGAATGGGGAATTTCTATACCAACAATTAATTTAAAGGCACAAATAAGTGAAGGAACAACAAAAGAAGTAATGGACAAATATGTTGGTCACTTTGTAGATACCGGTGTAATAAAAGGCAATATATGTTTAGGAGCTCATAATAGAGGATATCCAGTTAATTATTTTGAAAATATAAAAAGCTTGAACAAAAACGACCTAATTTTTTATAAAAAAGAAGATAAAACATATTGCTTTAAAGTAGAAACAGTAACAGTAATAAGAGATACAGACTGGACATATTTAGAAGAAACAGAAGATAACAGAATAACATTAATAACATGTGTAGAGAATGAACCAGATTATAGAAGATGTGTTCAAGCTGTAGAAGTAAAAGGAGGAATTTAAATGAAAAAAATAAATATAAAATTAATAATAAGTTTAGCAATAGTAATGATATTAGGAAATTTTATTAGTATATTTAGCTTTGCAAGTTTTAATATAGATAGTGCAAACTTATATTCAAAAGGAGATTGTGGAAGATTAATTAAGAAAAATGGAACTGTAGTAAAAACAAGTTTTATAGTATATTCAAAAGATGGAAAAGAATACCCTGCATATTGCTTAGATAAATCTAAACCAGGAGTAGGAGAGGTAGGAAACTATAATGTTAATATAAATTCAACTATAAGTAATGTAATGATTTGGAAAACAATAATAAATGGCTATCCATATAAAACACCAGCTGAACTTGGTTGTGCAAACAATGAAGAAGCATTTATGGCAACAAAAATGGCTGTATATACAGCTTTATACGATTATCAAATGAGTGATTTTGAAGGAATAGGAGATGCAGGTTATAGAGTAATAAATGCAATAAACAATATAGTTTCAGCTGCACGAAATTCAAGTAGCACAAAAATATCTTCAGACTTAAAATTAACAAGTGATAGTAATCTTTTTGAATTAGATAATATAAATTCAAAATATATTTCACAAACATTTAAAGTAACAGCAAATGGACCAATGCCAAATTATAAAATCAATTTAAGTGGCAATATTCCAGAAGGAACAATTATTACAGATGTAAATAACAACGAAAAAAGTGAATTTACTTCTAAAGAAAAATTTAAAGTTTTATTACCAATAGCAACCTTAGGGCAAGGAGGCGATTTAAATATAAAAGTAGAATCAGGAGTGGAAACAAAGCCAGTATTTTATGGTATATCTCCAAACTCTGCAAATCAAGATTATGCAATAACAGGAGCAACTTATGAAGATGGAGTAGGCGAAGCTACACTAACATATAGTAAAAATGAAACAAAATTAAAAATTTTCAAACAAGACACAGATACAAAAGAAGTTTTAGCAGGAGCAAAATTTGATTTATTAGATAGCGAAAAAAATGTATTATATACTAATTTAACATCAGATGAAAATGGTTTAATTTTAATAAATAATTTAATGCCTGGAACATATTACTTAAAAGAAACAAAAGCGCCTAATAACTATTTAGTTTATGAAGATTATATAAAATTAGAGGTAGGTTTTAACGAAGAAATATCAATAATAGTAAATAATAACAAAGGAGAAAAGCCAACAATAGAAGTAACAAAAAATAAAGTAACAGTAAAACAAAAAATGATAGAAAATAAATTGCCAAGAACTGGAATGTAGCCAATTATAAGAAGAAAAAAGCTTGACTGAAAATTAGAAATGAAATAGAGTGAAATAGGGGACGGGGTCAAAAGTTACTATGAAAGATGAATTTTGACTTAGTACTTAAATTAAGTAAAATAAAAAAGAGGATTAAATTAGTTAATAATTTTTTCCTCTTTTTTACATTATGGAGCCATTAGGCAGAATCGAACTGCCGACCTACAGGTTACGAATCTGTTGCTCTACCAACTGAGCTATAATGGCATATGCTTTGTAAATTATATTTTAATGTATAAATATTGTCAAGAAATTTTGACTATTTTTGATATATGTGATAAAATACCAAGGCAAATTAAAAAAGATACATAGGAGGAAAAAATGGGCTTTTTTGATAAGTTAAAACAAGGATTAAATAAAACAAAAACATCAATAGATGACAAGATAAATAATGTTTTTAGCAATTTTAGAAAAGTTGATGAAGACTTACTAGAAGAATTAGAAGAAGCACTTATAATGTCAGATATAGGAATGGAAACATCAGTACAAATTATAAATAATTTACGTACAAGGGCTAAAAAAGAAAAAATAGAAGATGAAGAATCTATTAGAAAAGCATTAAGAGAAGAAATGGAAAGTATGCTTAGCCAATTAGATAATAGTTTGAATATTGAAACTACACCAGCTGTTATATTAGTTGTAGGAGTAAATGGAGTTGGAAAAACAACATCAATAGGAAAAATAGCAAATAAATTGCAAAAGCAAGGTAAAAAAGTTATGCTTGCAGCAGCAGATACCTTTAGAGCAGCAGCTGTTGAACAATTAGAAATCTGGGCAAATAGAGTTGGCTGTGATATAGTGAAAAAAGATGAAGGAGCAGACCCTGCATCAGTAGTGTTTGATGCAATAAGAAAAGCTAAAGCAAATAATGTAGATGTACTAATTTGTGATACAGCAGGAAGACTACACAATAAAAAGAACTTAATGGATGAATTATCTAAAATAAACAAAATAATAGATAGAGAGTTGCCAAATTCATCAAAAGAAACAATGCTTGTAATAGATGGAACAACAGGGCAAAATGCTATTTCGCAAACAAAAGCTTTTAAAGAAATAGTTAATATTACTGGAATAATTCTTACAAAATTAGATGGAACAGCAAAAGGTGGAGTTGTTTTAGGTATATCAAATGAAAATAAAATACCAATAAAATTTATTGGTGTAGGTGAGCAAATAGATGATATGGAAGAATTTAATGCAGAAGAATTTGTAAAAGCAATTATATAAAAATGGAGGTATAAAAGTGGAAGAAAAAAAAGTTCAAGAAAACAAAAAAAATGAACAAAAAGCCACACCAAAGAAAAAAAGATTAAGAACAAAGTTAGTTCTAATATTTTTAGTATTAACAGCTATTATAGGATATATCTGTTTTAGAGGAAGTTATTTAGAAACACTTGAATTAGGAGAAAATTATTTATCTGTATATTGGAATAATATTCAATACAAAACAGCAATTTTTATAGCTGAATTTGTAATCTTATTTATTGCAATTATACTTGCCAATAAAAGTATAAAAAAGGGATTAAAAGCCTTCTTTGAAAATGAAAAAAAGCAAATGCCTAAATTACCAAGTAAATCAATTGCTTTTATATTATCAATAATAGCATCTGCAATTACTTTTAATCCAATAAGCAAAAAAATAATGCTTATGATAAACAGTGCAAGTTTTGGAATTGCCGACCCAGTTTTTAAATTGGATATTGGGTATTATGTATTTCAAAAACCTGTAATTGAAATGCTAATATTTGCATTTATATTATTAAATATAGGACTTGCTGCATATACGGTTATTTATTATTTAATAGCATTTAATAAGTTCTTTGATGGAGTTGATAGACAAACTCTAAAGCAAAGTAAATTAATTAATCAATTATTAAATTATTTAAAAATAATAGTTGTTGCTGTAGCAGTATTTATAATAGTTAAAACTCAAAATATTTTATTTGAAAAATTATTAACTTTAGATGACAAAAATTCAACAGCATTATATGGAGCTGGATTTACAGACATATTTATAAAATTTGGTGGATATGTAATATTAGCAATTATTATGATTATAAGCGTGTTTAAAGCAATTAAATACTTTAAACAAAAAAATACAAAGAAAGTAATAAAATCATTAGCAGTAGTACCAGGATATTTAGTATGTTTAGCATTTGTAATACTTGCAACACAACTTATATTTGTAAAGCCAAATGAATTAGAAAAAGAAAAGAAAAATATTGCATATAATATAGAAGCAACTAAAAATGCTTATGGTTTAAATATTTCTGAACAAAATATAGAAGATTCAGGAACTATAAGTTTAGAACAAATACAAAACAATCAAAATGTTATAAACAATATTGCAATAGAAGATGAAAACACAACATTAACAACATTAACAGAAAAACAGTCAAAATCAAAATATTATAATTTTGCAAAAAGCAAATTAAGTAAATATACTATAAATGGACAAGATAAACTAGTATATTTATCAGCTAGAGAAATTTCTAATGTAAACAATAGTAGTTATTCGAATAAAACTTATAAATATACACACGGATTTGGAACAGTTATAACATCTGCAACATCAACAGATGAAAGTGGAAATATAGAATATGTACAAAAAGAATTTGATTCATCAGATGAAAAAATAAATGTTATTCAGCCACGTATATACTATGGAACTCAAACGAACCAAGTAGCTATAACAAATTCAAAAAATCAAAAAGAATTTGACTATCCTATAAGTGAAACGGAAAATGCAGAAAATACATACGATGGCAAAGGTGGACTACAATTAGGATTTTGGGATAGATTAGTTTTAGGAATATATACAAAAAATCCAAAAATTGCATTTTCAAGTAATGTAAATAAAGAAAGTAAAATATTAATTAATAGAAATATTACTCAAAGAGCAAAAACAGTTTTACCGGGAATTATTTATGATGAAGAGCCATATCAAGTAATTACAGATGAAGGAAAAACGGTATGGGTATTAGATGGATATACAACATCACAAAATTATCCATATTCTCAAACTGTTCAAATAGAAGTAAATGGAAACAGACCAAAAATAAATTACATTAGAAACTCTGTAAAAGTAATAATAGATAGTTACGATGGAACAATGAAATTTTATATAACAGATAGAACAGATCCTATAATAATGGCATATAGAAACATTTATCCAGATTTATTTGTTAATATAGATGAAAGCATTCCAGCAGACATCGCGAAACATTTAACATACTCAGAATTTTTATATAATGTGCAAGCTAAACTTGTAAAAAGATATCATACAGTAAAAACAGACGTATTATATAGAAGTAATGACGTATGGGAACCTGCAACACATGTATCAGGTAAAACATTAACAACAGTAGGAACAGAAATAGAGCCATATTATACAATGGTAAAAACTATAGATTCAAATAAAGAAGAATTAGGACTTGTTTTACCATATACATTAGAAGGAAAACAAAGTTTATCTTCATATATAGTTGGGACAGTAGATGAAAACGGAAATAATAAATTGAGCTTATACAGATTTGCAGATGATAGCAATGTTGTAGGAACAATGCAACTAGATACACAAATAGAACAAAATTCAGAAATTTCAAAAGAAATACAAGCATTAAATGTTAGCGGTACAAAATTAATAAGAAATATGATAGTAGTACCAATAGATAATACACTTTTATATGTTGAACCAATATATCAAGTAATGCTTAATGAAAGTGAAGTACCAGTTTTAAAGAAAATTATAGTTGCATCTGGAAATAAAGTTGCAATAGGTAATAATTTGACAGAAGCTATAGAAAACTTAAGCTCACAATATGCAACAAAAATTGAAGTTACAAATACAGATACTGAAGAGGCTTTAATTCAAGAAATTATAAAGGCAAATAATAATTTAACAAACTCAAATGCAAGTAATGATTGGGAATTAATCGGTGTAGATATAAAAGAATTACAAGGATTAATTAATCAATTAGAAGAACTTCAAAAAGAAGAAGAAAAAGAAAATAAGAAGAATTCAAATATAGAAGATAATACTTCAGAAAATAATAATATTGAAACACAAAATACAATAATTAAATAAAAAAACTTTTCAAATTTTAGATTATGATATATAATTTATATATAAATATACAAAGGAGGAGAGCTAAAATGAATTTAGCAAATAAATTAACAATTTTTAGAATTATATTAGTTCCTATAATGGTAATAATACCATTTCTAGGAATACAAGGAAGTTGGAATTATATTCCATATGAATGGATTATAATAGATTTGATATTTATAATAGCATCAATTACAGATAAATTAGATGGAAGTATTGCAAGAAAAAGAAATGAAATAACAACATTTGGAAAATTTTTAGATCCAATTGCAGATAAAATTTTAGTATTAGCAGCAATGATAATGTTAGTAGAAGCGGGAAGACTTCCAGCATGGATACCAATAATTGTATTATTTAGAGAATTTATTGTATCTGGTTACAGATTAGTAGCAGTAGAAAAAGGTGGAAAAGTAATAGCAGCATCTATTTGGGGTAAAATAAAAACAGTAACTCAAATGATAGCAATAATACTAATGTGTATAGACATAAATGGATATTTTGGAATGTTGAAGGGTCATCTAACAGGATGGGATTTAGCATTAAATATTGTAACATCAGTTTTAATTACAATATCCGTAATAGCAACAATATTTTCTGGTTGGGAATACATAAAAGATGGAAAAGAATTATTAAAAGATTAAAATTAAAAGTAGGCGATTATATAATTGCCTACTTTTAATATGGATATCTTTCAAAAAAATATTTAATAATATTATTAGCATTTGTATTATTAACATTTATTAAAACATCTTTATCTAAAGAAATCCACATGGTTATTTTGTAATCATCAATATTATCAATAAAAACACCAATAAAATCGACAATTTCAATAGGATTTTGAAATTCTTTATTCCAATGTAAATTATCTGTTAAATTAATATTACAATTAAAAAACTTATCTAAAAATCTTTTAATTTCGCCGTTTTTCTAAACTATACAAATTAATGCTTGCATACATAATAAACTCCACTAAAATTATTTCTTAATAATAGTATTTTAAATTTTTAAAATACTTATACAATGGAATATTTGGAAAAAATAAGGAAATAATAGTTAATGGAGGAAAAATTATGTATAAAAAGATTATAATATTTTTTATTTTATTAATTTTAATTGCAGGTAGTTTATTTGCAATATGGAAAAATAATGGGAAACCTAATGATGAGGAAAAAATAAATTCAAAATTAGATAGTGAAATGGAATATTTAAATACATCTTTAATAAGTATAGCAAATGGATTAAACAATATTGTTATACAAGAATATAAAATTACTGAATCATCAAATAATAATACAAGTTCTGACTCTAGTAATAATACCAGTAAAAATGATAATTCAAGCAAAGAAAATTCGTCAAATGAAGGTAATAATGAAACTTCAAATATTAGCTTTAGTATGACTAAAAATACCATAAATACAGATGAAGTAGATTGGAACAACTTGGAAAGTGAAACAAGTGATTTATATAAAACATGGTCAGAAATAATAATAGATATTAATAAAATAAATAGCAATAATGAAAATATATTTAAGTTTAGTAATGAATTGGATGAAACTATGAAGTATATAAAAGCACAAGATAAAGTAAATTCTTTATCAATGGTTGCAAAATTATATTCATATTTACCGCAATTTATGGAATTATATGAAAATGATGGTAGAAAAATTGCATTTATGCAAACAAAAACTGATATAATTAGAGCATATAGTATAATAGAACAGGAAAAATGGGAAGAAATAAAAAGAGAAGTTTATTCAAGTATAAATAATTTTAATCCAATTTTAAATGATGTAAATAACAATAAAAATCAATATAATGTAAACAAAATATATGTATTGCTAAATGAGTTTAACAAGTCAATAGACACAAACGACAAAGAAATTTTATATATAAAATATAGAAATTTAATACAAGAAATTGAATATTTAAGTGTATAAAAATATGTAACTGATAATATGCAATATTAAACAAAAAATCAATAAAAAAATTGACAAACCTTGCTTTTTATGTTACAATCTGTAATTGTAATCCGCTTAATCGTGGTAAGTAAATGCTATGAAATAATTAGCTACCTTGGGTTTGGGATTAGCGAGTATACGAAAAAGGGAGGTGCATTTAAGAATGTACGCAATTATTGAAAGCTGTGGAAAACAATACAAAGTAGCAGAAGGAGATGTAGTTTTCTTTGAAAAATTAGATACAGAAGAAGGTAAAAAAGTTACTTTCGATAAAGTTATTTTAGTGTCTGATGAAGGAAAAGTAGAAATAGGAAATCCTTATGTTAAAGGTGCAAAAGTAGAAGGAAAAGTTGTAGCTCACGGTAAAGGTAAAAAGATAATTGTTTTTAAATATAAAGCTAAAAAGAATTATAGAAGAAAACAAGGACACAGACAACCTTACACAAAAGTTGAAATTACAGCATTAAAAACTTCTAGTGCAAAAAAAGCTACTGCTAAAGCAGAAAAAGTAGAAGCTTAAGGTTTAATTAGATTTTAATTAAAGAGATATAAAAAATTAAATTGCGAAGGGAGTGAAAAGCATGGCACATAAAAAAGGGCAAGGTAGTGTTAAAAACGGTAGAGACAGTGAGTCTAAGCGTTTAGGTGTCAAAAGAGCAGATGGACAATTTGTTTTAGCAGGAAATATTCTTGTAAGACAAAGAGGAACACATATACATCCAGGAAAAAATGTTGGTATCGGTGGAGATGATACATTATTCGCATTAGAATCTGGAATAGTAAAATTTGAGAAAAAAGGTAAAGACAAAAAACAAGTTAGTGTTTACCCAGAAGCAGAAGCTGACAAAGCTGAAGCTTAAAAAGGAATTGCAGAAATGCAATTCTTTTTTTGTATTATAGGAAATTCCTGCTTTGTATGTAGGGGTCGGCGTCCTTAGGGCGACCCGCGTGTTGAAGCCAATTTTTTATATTATAGAAAAGTGATATTTTTTAGATATAAGTAGGAAGCAATGCCTTATAGAAAGATGAATACTTTTTTATAATAATAAAAAAATATTGTAATAAAAACACTTTTAAGATAAAATAATAATGTGGAATTTTATTATTAATTTATTTTTAGTAAAATTAAAAGTTATTGTGAAAGTGGTAGATCACTAAATAATAGAAAGGACATAAGAAAAAATGAGAAGAAAAGTGTTTTTAATAACTATTCTACTAGCTTGCATAAGTTTATTAATATTTAATATAAATGTAGAAGCTGCAAATACAACATTAATCTGTAATATTAAAGCAGAAAAAACAGAAATAAAACAAGGAGAAGAAACGGTTCTAACTTTAGAAATAGAGAATAGCAGTGATAATATTAATGTTTTTCAAGCAAAAATAAATTACGATAGTAATGTATGGGAAGAATTAGATGAGGATAATTTTGAAACAATAAATGAGTGGGAAAGTTTAAAATATAATTCAAATAATAAAGAATTTAATATAATTAATAAACAAGAAAATACAAATAAAGAAATATTAAAAATAAAATTAAAAGCAAAGGATAATGCAGTTGCAGGTAACACAGAAATAGCTATAGATGAAATAGTAGCCTCTAATGGTACAAGTGAATTTGAAAGTGCAAAATTAAACCAAAATATAGATATAAAATCAAACGAAAATATAACAGATAATCAAACACCAAGCAATACAGAAAATACAAATAACAATAATAAAAATGAACCGAATATAATAGAAAAATTAAAAGAAAAACTACCAAGTATATTACCTAAAACTGGAACAGGAAGATTTCTACTATTTATGTTAGTAGCAGCTATAATATTATCAATAATTCTTTACTGCAGAAATAAAAAATGTGGTAAAAAAATGCTAATGATTATAGTGTGCATAATATTAATTAATCAAAGTTCAGTATTTGCAGCTTCAGGAGTATTTGTTGGAGACATAAATCAAAGCTCTGTTATAGATGATGAAGATATAAAAATAATGCAAGAATATTTAATAAAATTAAAAAATGTAACTTCACAAGAACAAGCAGATATGAATAATGATGGTAAATTAAGTATAATAGACTTATCTTTATTAATAAAACAACAAAAAGAATGCCCATATGATAAAAATAATGTAACTAATATATCCTCATGGGCATCTGTACCAATGGTTTCAAAAGAATTATTACAAAAAACAGGAGTTACAACAGGTGGAGAAGGTTGCCAATGGCCAATAGGTATGGCAATAAGTAAAGATGGAAAACTTTTATTATATGGAACAGATGTAGGTGGAGTATATCGTTCAGAAGATGGTGGCAAGAATTGGGAGCAATCAAATGCAGGACTAGAATCGAGAGGCGTTGGAGCTTTTGCTATAGATCAAAAAAATTCATCTCATGTTTTAGCAGTTGGAATAAATAGTGGTGCATTTAATACAAACGGATTATATATTTCAGAAGATGGCGGGAAAACTTGGAAAGTAACAAAGAATATGTTAATAAAGGGACATAGAGATATAAGAGAGGCTATAACGTTCGATGAATCATCATATAATCAAGAAAAAAATAGATGCATGATTGCATATTGGTCAACAGCATATGAAAAAGAAGATAATGGATTAAAAGAAAGCGAAAAAGGGCTATATAAAACAACAGATGGTGGATACACATGGAAGCTTATAAATTCTGATTTATGTGATGGAACAGCAAAAGTAAATCCATATACAGGAGATGTGTATGTTTCAAGAAAAGATGGAATATATTATAGCAATAATAAGGGAGAAAGCTTCGAAAAAATAGTAAATGAAAGTGTTTCAGGCTTAGATTTAGTTTCTAAAAATAATCAAACAGTAAGTGTTTATTATTGTAATAATGATGGAATATATATATCAAAAGATGAAAAAAGTTTTGAAAAAGTGGAATCAAGTTCATATCCAAAAACACAACCTATGAATATAAAAGTAAGTCCAGTTAATCCAGAAAAAATACTAATTGTAGATAAAGAGGGAAGCTACAAAAATTATCCATATTATAGTTTAGATGGAGGAAAAACTTGGAAAGGGTCTGCATTTTCTAATGAATTAAGTTTCATGCCATATAATAATAGAGCAAGTATTCCTATGTGGAGCACAACAGACGAAAACAAAGTATGGGTATTTGCACAAGGAGATTATATGAGCTCAAGTACAGATAGTGGAAAAACCTTTAAATGGGATAGCAATGGTATAACAGGAATATTAAGCGGAGGAAATGTTCATTACAACGTATATAACCCAGATATTATATATTTTGGTTCACAAGACTATGATGGATGTGTTACAACAGATGGAGGAAAAACTTGGAAATATATTAGTATGTCTGGACTAAGTTGGGGTGGATATTGCTATGGAGGATATGCGGTAGATGAAAACACATATTTCGTTGGAGTTTCAACTGCATGGACAGACCCACGAAAACTAAAAATAACCTTTGACGGAGGAAAAACAGTAATAGATACAGGAATGTGCTTTACAAGTCAAAATATAAGATCGGGAATGGAATCTTCATATCAATCACCAACAGATCCAAAAGTATTATTCGCCTGTGATTTAAGAAGTAGTGATGGTGGACATACTTGGTCTAAAATGAATGGATGCATTAACGTATACACACATAATCCAAAAGGTAAAAAGGAATTATATGGAATAGATGAAAAAGGCAAAAATATAGTAGTATCTTATGATAATGGAGTTACATGGCAAAAAGTAAATAATACAGAAATTAAACCACAAATACAAATTGGTTCAATTTATATTTTAGACTTATCTTATGATTGGAAAAATGAAATGGTATATGCAGCTTGCGATGGAGGATATTTATACAGGATTTCAAAAAAAGATGGAAGCATAGAATGTGTATTAGATAAAAATGTAGCAGAATATAAAAGAGCACCAGTAAATTTAAAAGGTGGGTATAGCATAACTAAAGTAGCCGTAGATCCTATAGAACCTAATATAATTTACTGTGGTGGACCGGGAAATACATTTTTAAACGACTGTGCATTATATAGGTCAGTTGATGGAGGCAAAAGTTTTCAAGTAATAACAAGTAACACAAAAAATTCAATTATAAAGCAAGGAAAACAAGGTGGATTTGAAACAAACTCATTAGAAGTAAATCCAAAAACAGGAGAATTACTATTTGCAGGAGGATGCTTTGGAATTAGTAAATTATCACCTCCATATAAATTAAATAATTAAATATAAAAAAGCGCTCTTTTTAGCGCTTTTTTATATTATAGGAGACTCTTATTTTGAATGTAGTGATCGACGTCTCTGTCGACCAGCATATATTTTTGTATTATAGAAAAATTCTATTTTTGATGTAGGGTTGGATGCCTCTGTCAGCCCGCGTGGCTACTTCAAAGGTTTGCTTTAGAATCATATCTCTAACTTCAAATTTCCAACTTTCATTCAATGCATTTTAATCTTGAATCAAAAATTACCTAAAATCATAACTTTTTACAAAGATAATTTATAAAGTAATACATAAAAAATATGTATTGACTTGACAAAGGAACTTTTGTAAAATAAGGGTATATAAAGATAGTTGGAAAATGTTAAAAAAGGAGATGTAAACAAATGAAAAAATATAATATTAAAATATTAGACAAAGAAAAATTAAACGTTGTAGAAGCTGGTAGTCTTGACAACGTTAAAAGAAAATTAAAGTATATACATAAAAAAATATCAACCTCTAATTCGGCAATAACCCTAATTGCTTTAATTGTAACAATAATAGTACTGTTAATTTTAGCAGGAGTAGCATTAAATATGGTTATAGGGGAAAACGGAATATTTAAGAAAGCAAATATAGCACAAGAAAATACAAAAAAACAACAAGTTATTGAAGAACTAAAAATAAAAGTATTAGAGGTTCAAACTCAAAAAAACGGAAAAGCTAAATTGAAAGATGTTGAAGAATATTTTAAATCGAGCAATGAAAATATAGAAATTATATCTGAAATAGATGATAATTCAAATGAAATGAAAGTAAAATATAATGGATACAAATTTATAATTGACAATAAACTTATAGTTGCTTTTTTAGATGATAAATCAGAATCAGATAATAATGAATTAACAGAATTGCAAAAAGCTTTAAAAGCCGCAGGGGTGGATACATCATTAACTGAAGAAGAAATAAAGGAAAACAAAAACGGAACATTAGAGAAAATGCTAGAAAATGAAATAGCTGTAAAGTATATAATGAATAATCCAGAAAAATATATGGAAGTAATTTATACCAATTTAAATCTTTCAACAAAATTATTGAAAAATGAAGAAAATGTAAATAATCTTATTAAGAATGATACTTGGAGAAATAGAATATTGCAAAGTACAATCGACAAAGAAGGAAATGGAAGTGCGATTATAACATCACTAGATAATAGTAATCCAAAAACAGTTGATATACAAACTCTAGGTATATATGATGAAAATAATCCGAATGGAAATGTATTATACTCTTCATGGCTAAGAAAAGATCCAAAACATTCACCAATAAATGCATTTGTGGGTGGTGAACCTAGAGTTACCGATTGGGAAACAGAAGCAAATGCTATACCCGCATATATTGGATATGATTTTGGAGAAAATAATTCGACATGGATATATAGAGCTTATGTTAAGGGTGGAAATAATACCACACCAACAAAGATGTATTTGCAATCCTCTGATGATAATATAACATGGAATACAATATATGAGTTTAAAAGATATACTGGAGTTAATGATTATATAACAGAGTTAATTAATTCTGAAAATAATAACAAAAGATATAGATATTGGAGATTATATATCACGGAAAGTAGTGGAAGTAATTATATTGATTTATTAAAATTTGAATTATATGGGAAATAAATTTTAAATGAAAAAAGTGATATTATTTTATAACATAGATAAAGTATTGAAAAAAAAACTCTTTTGTGGTATAAATAGGTTGAAAAATAAATGAAAGAAGATAAAATGAAAAATATAAAAGATTTTAATTTAGATGAACTAAAAGAAGAATTTGTAAAACTTGGGGAAAGGCCATTTAGAGCAGAACAAGTTTTTAAATGGATTTATGAACAAAATGTAACAAGTTTTGATGAAATGACCAATTTATCTAAAGAATTAAGAGAAAAATTAAAAGAAAACTTTTCACTTTGTATATATAAAATAGAAAGAAAGCAAAAATCAAAAGATGGAACTATAAAATACTTATTCGATATTTTAGATGGAAACATGATAGAAACCGTGTTAATGAGCTATCATCACGGTTATAGTTTATGTGTTTCTTCACAAGTAGGCTGTAAAATGGGATGTAAGTTTTGTGCATCTACGGGAATAAAATTTATAAGAAGTTTAAGTTCAGGAGAAATTGTAGAACAACTATTAGCAGTTGAAAGAGATGAAAATATAAAAATTTCGAATGTAGTATTTATGGGAATAGGCGAACCGCTAGATAACTACGATAATGTTATAAATGCAATAGGTATAATAAATAATCAAAAAGGAATTAATATAGGAGCTAGGCACATAAGTATTTCTACAAGTGGATTAGTTCCAAAAATATATAAGCTAGCAGATGAAAAGCTTCAATGTACACTTTCTATTTCATTACATGCAACAACAGATGAAATAAGAAGCAGTATGATGCCAGTAAATAATAGTTATAATATAGAAGAATTAATAAAAGCTTGTAAATATTATTTAGAAAAAACAAATAGAAGAATTTCTTTTGAATATGCTTTGGCAAAAGAAAATAATGATAATTTAGAAGACGCAAAAAGATTAGTAAAACTATTAAGAGGAATGAATTGCCATGTTAATTTAATTCCTATAAACAAAATAGAAAATGGGAATTATACCAAAAGTTCAAATGAAAATATACTAAAATTTAGAGATTATTTAAACGATAATGGTATAGTTGCAACCGTTAGAAGAGAACTTGGATCAGATATAGATGCAGCCTGTGGACAATTGAGAAGAAAAAATATAAAAGATAAAGAGGTGAATTGATGAG
>CAKPGS010000006.1 GCA_934155165.1 uncultured Clostridia bacterium
AAGTTAGGTAGAGAATTATTAATTGCAACTAAAGAAGGTGGACCAGATCCAGCTGGTAATTCTAAATTAAAAGATGTTATTGCAAAATGTAAAGCTGCAAATATGCCAAACGATACAATTAATAATGCAATTAAAAAAGCATCAAGCAGTAGTGAAAATTATGAAGAAATGATTTATGAAGGTTATGGACCTTGTGGTGTTGCAGTTATTGTTGAAGCAAGTACAGATAATAAAAACAGAACCGCAGCAGATGTAAGACATGTTTTTGATAAATCTGGAGGAAATCTTGGAACAACAGGTTGTGTATCTTATTTATTTAATAGAAAAGGTATTATTATAATAGATAAAACAACAACAGATAAAGATGAAGATGAACTTATGATGCTTGCATTAGATAATGGAGCAGAAGACTTCACATCTGATGAAGAATGTTATGAAATAACAACATCACCTGAAGATTTTTCTACAGTTAGAGAAGCTTTAGAAAATGAAGGATTAGAATTTGTACAAGCAGAAATTCAAAGAGTTCCAACTACATATGTTATGCTAGATGAAAAAGGACAAGAAAAGATGGAAAGACTTATTGAAAAACTAGATGAATTAGACGATGTTATGAATGTTTACCATAACTGGGAAGAATAAAATTTATAATAAAAGTAGAGGTTGAAGATTAAATCAACCTCTTTTTTTATTCGCTTTTTCGGTGTGGATCATCTGTTAAGCCTAAAATATAATCTACAGATGTTTTATATATCTTAGACAATTCTATTAATATATGAGTTGGAATATCATTTTCACCTGTTTCATATTTGGAATATCCAGTTTGAGACATATTTAAAATTTGAGAAATTTGCTTTTGCGTCATATCATGATCTTCCCTTAAAGAGCGAATTCTTGAATAGCGTATATTAATGATATGGCACCTCCTTTAAATTAGTATATGTAAAAAGAGTATATATATTAGGTATAAAGTCAATTTGAAAAACTCATAAAAATTACATATTTATTTAATTTTATATTTTTTAAAATTAGTTGTTGACATCTAACCTGTTTTAGGTTAAAATAATCCAAGATAACCTAAAACAGGTTAATATTCTCGAAATAAAAGTTAGAGAATATCAATAAAAGCAGTGTAAATAACTATAGTTATAAGGAGGTGAAAAATTATAAAGTGAAAAAGAGTATTCCTTATAATAAAGGGAAAAGAAGCATAAACACCAAAAGGAAATTCAATAAGAAAAAAGGAATTTGTGCTATATTAATTATTATTCTTATATTCTATGTTGGATATAAAATTGCCAAACAAATAAAAGTACAAAATACAAATGAAGAAAGTAAAGTTATTTGTACTGCAAATATAGAAAATACTCCTGTAAATCAAAATGTAGAAGATAAGAAAGATGAAAATATAGTAAATGTAGACTTACCAGAAAAAATGGGAGACTACAAAGTAATTGGTCAGCTTGTGATTGAAAAAATAGGTGTAGAAAAGAATATTTTAAATAAAACAACTGATGATTCATTAAATTTATCGGTTACAAAGTTTTATGGTCCAAATATAAATGAAATAGGAAATTTTTGCATTACAGGACATAATTATAAAAATATGTTAAAAGATGCAAAAAAACTAGAAATTGGAGACTCTTTATATTTAATTAATAAGGAAGAAAAAACAAAGGTAACATATAAAATATTTAATATTTACACTTGCAATCCAACAGACTTAGAATGTTTAGACCCTACTTATCAAGGAGTTAAGGAAGTTACTCTTATTACTTGTAATCCAGGAGGACTAACAAGACTTATCATAAAGGCAAAAGAAGAAGCCTAATTAAAAATTAAAATTAGAAAGGAAATGAATAAAATGAAAAAATTATTATCAGGAATAGTAACAATAGTAGTATTAGTAGCATTAGCTACAAGCGTAAACGCTTCATCTATAAGCGCAAACAAAACAGAAGCAAATAAAGGAGATACAGTAACAGTTACTGTGGGTGTTAAAGAAACACATTCAATAGGAACATGGCTTAAATATGATTCAAGCAAATTTGAATTTGTATCAGCTTCAAGTTCTATAGGAGAATTAACAACAGGAAATGCAAATGGAGTTGTAAAAATTGCTGGAACAAGCACAGATAAAACAACAACAGCTGTTACATTTACATTTAAAGCTAAAGAATTAACAGATTCAGCTTCTTTTGAAGTTACAAGATTAACAACAGAATCAAACGAAGCAATGCCAACAAACACTGTATCAGTTAAAGTTGCTGAAAAAACAACAACACCAGGTACAGAAACAAAAGATACAACAGATACAAATAAAAAAGATACAACAAATACAGGTAAAAAAGATACAACAAATAAAAAAGTAAATGATGAAGGAAAAACAATAACAAAATTACCTCAAACTGGTGCTTCTGTAGTTGTAATTGCAGGAATAGCTTTAACAGCAGTTGCAGGAATATTTGTAGCAAGAAAAATAAGTAAATAATTTTAAGTTTTCAAGGGGGAAATTAAAGTGAATAAAAAATTAAAAGTAGTATCATCTTTAGCTTTAGCTGGTTTAATGGCTCTTAATGTATGCAATCCAAAAACATTAGCTACAGAAATTCAAGATGAAATAAAAACAAGTCCAGTAGGAATTTATAAACAATTAGTAGAAAATAAAACAATAGTTCCATTTGTTCTTGCAAATGCAGAAGACTGTGTAACATTTAAAGAAATAGCAACAAGCGAAAAATTTGCAAATGTAACAAAATTTAATGGAGCAGCAATACCAAATGATAATACTGTAGTACGTACAGGAGATACATTTACTGCAAATGGTAAAGAATATACTGTAGTAATCTATGGAGACGTTAACAAAGATGGTTTTGTTGATGTAAACGATGCATTACAAGTAAAACAATATTATGTTGGTAATGTTGAATTAGATAATGTTCAATTAGAAGCAGCAGATGTTAGAAACAATGCAGATGTTGATGTTAATGATGCTTTAGATATGCAAAAATTCTATGTTGGAAGTTTAGCATCTGTAATTGATAAATTACCAGATATGGAAGATGAAAAATATGATTATTCACTTTCTGTAAATGAAGGTATTATTAATAATCAAAATGTAACAAGTTCAAAAGTTACTGTAAATGTTGCACAAGTATCTGATAAAGATGTTAGCTTAACATTAAATGTTAAGGGATTAGATGTAAATGGTAAAGATAAAGTAGTTACAAAACCAGTAACTATAACTAAAAATACAACAAAAGTAGAAGTTGATGGAATTGATGTTTCAGATTTAGTTGATGGCGTACTTTCTGTTGAATTAGTAGCTGGAGTAGATAAAGATGCAGAAGTTGTTGGAACAACAACAGTTATAAAAAATACTGAAGCTCCTGCAGCTACAAACGTAAATACAAAACGTACAGCGACAAGAACAGCAACACTTTCTTTAGAAGGATATGGAAAAAATGATATAACAAAAGTATATTATGTTATAGGTAATTCTATATCAGATATAAAAGATGCAAAAACAATAGAAGTTTCAAATAATAAAGTAGAAAACTATGAAATTTCAAATGAGTTAACTGAAGGGGCATCTGCTAATGTTACATTTATATTAGAAAACAAATATGGTAGCAGATCAGTAGCTGAAACTGTTGTTATAGCTAAAGATAATGCTAAACAAGCAATAGCAGTTAAAGAATTAAAAGCAACAGTTACAGATGGAGTTGCAACAGGTAAATTCACATGGAAAGATGAAAAAAATACAGGTGCAACATATGTTGTTAATATCTTAAAAGATAACAAAGTAATTGGTTCTACAACAACTACAGATAAAGAAATAAGCATTTCAAGTAATGCAACAGAAACAGGTACATATAAAGTAACTGTTCAAGCAAAAGGTACTGAAGATGTTGAAGCATCTGAAATAGTAACTTCAGATGAAATAGTTGTTTCAAAATTAGAAGCAGTTAAAAATGTAAAACTAGAAAATAAAGAAGATGGAAAAACATATTTAACATATGAAAATCCAAACAAAGAAGGAACATTTAAAGAAATAAAAGTTCAATTAATAAGTTTAGATAATGATGGAAAAGAAACAACTCCAACACTTGTAACACCAGATGACAAAGGTGTAATAACCTTACCACAAGATAATACAATTTATTTTGTTAAAATTATTGTAGTTGCAAATGATGGACAAGTTTCATTAATAAATTCAGATGAGGCAACATCTAATAAAATATATACTTTAACAACAACTGCACCATCACTAACTGTATCTACAGTTAAAGATACTTCAGTTGAAGGTAATGTTTCAGATTCTATAGCTATTACAGGAATAAAAACAGAATATAAAGTAGAAATCTATGATGCATCTAATGCAGATAATAAAGATACAACAAAAGCTCAATATACAAAATTAAGTGAAAAAAATGTAGAATTATCAAAAGATGGTAAAATTGTTATAGATGGATTAGAAAGTAATAAAAAATATGCTTTCAAGTTAATTACAACAGTTGAAGGAATTAAATTAGAATCTGATTATACTTTAACAGTAAATACAAAAGCTACAATGCCAGCAATTTCAAACTTAACAGTAGCTACAGATGAAAAAGATGCTAAAGAAAATGCAGGTAAAATATTTGCAGATACAAATAAAATGATAATAAATAAAACAGTTTATGATAATAAAGATGGTATTTATCCAACAGAATTTGCAAGTGTAGTATCTTTAGTTAAAAAATTTGAAGCTGGAGATGTTATAAGTATAAATGAAAAAACAATAACAGCAACATTAAATGACAAAGAAAGTACAAGAACTTTCGGAGATTTAAAAGACTATACATTAAATGTTACTTGCAATAATAAATTTGCAAAAACTATAAGTGGAACATTTAAAGAAATCAATTTAAATGGTACAGGTGCAATTTATGATTTAAGTGGAGTGACAGCTGATGCAATAAATGTAAATAGCGATGTTGAGGTTAAAGGTGATAAAACATATGTTGTAAACTCAAAAGCTATAATTAATGGTGTAAAAGTTTCTACAGTAGCTAAAACAACAATAAGTGCTACAGCTCAAAAACTTACTGTAACACCAAATACAGAAAGCAACACTTTAGGTTTCGAAAGTGATGAAATTTTAACAATAAACTTTGTTGGTTCTAAAGACCAAACATCAATCCAAAAAGGAACAATAAATGTTATAGCTAATAAAGGAGTTACAATTACAACAAACTGTAATATAGCTTCAAGTATGAATGTTACAGTTGCAGAAGGAACAGTTGATTTAACAGCAGATGCTTTAAATGGAAGCAAAAAAGTAACAATAGCTAAAGATGGAACAATAACTTTAGCTACAAGAAAAACAGCACCAGTAGATTTATCAAAAGTAGCACTAAAAGATTATACAGATGATGAATTAATTTATGTAGCAAAAGATGAAGCAAACGGAACAGAAGAAAAAGGAATCAAAGGTATAACAAAAGATAATGTAAAAGAAGTAAAAGAATATATAAGCTCAATTAAGAATGTTATAACAAATAATAATGCATTAATAACTGCTACAGCAGGTGAAACTCAAGTTTCAATAGAACTTGCAAAATAATATATATAAAATTCTATAATTAAAATAATCTAAAAATATTCATAAATTCAGGTGCCCTTGCATATACATATTAATATGTATATGCAAGGGTAATTTTATATTATTTAGAAATGTAAAGGTGACCAAAACGGTTGCCTTTCTATGAAAGGATGAAAAATGAATTATAAGGACATTTTAAGATATTTTCCAGATAAAATAAGAGTAGTTTTGGAGAATGAAATAAATAATAATTTAGTTATAGAAGAAATAAGAATAAGAAATTCTAAGCCAATCATTTTAAAATTAAACAATTCCGAAAAAATAATAAACTATATAGTACAAACAGAAGATGTATTGAACATATTGCAAAGTATTTGCGAAAATTCTATATATTCATACCAAAATCAAATATGTGAAGGTTTTATAACCATAAAAGGTGGACATAGAATAGGAATTACAGGAAGTGCAGTAATAGAAAATAATCAAGTTAAAAACTTAAATTACATATCAAACTTGAATTTTAGAATAGCAAGGCAAATAATAGGTTGCTCTAACAACATAATTAAAGAAATAATTAATAAAGAAGAAAATACTATTTATAACACTTTAATTGTATCTCCGCCAGGAGCAGGAAAAACAACACTATTAAGAGATATAATTAGAAATTTAAGTAATGGAACCGAAGAAATTACAGGAAAAAACATAGGAGTTGTAGATGAAAGAGGAGAAATTGCAGCAATGTATAAAGGAATTCCGCAAAATGACTTAGGAATAAGAACAGATATAATTGAAAACATTAAAAAATCTGTAGGGATGAAAATGCTTATAAGATCAATGGCACCAGAAATTATTGTAGCAGATGAAATAGGAAGCAAAGAAGACGTGCAAGAAATAAACTATGCAGTATGTTCAGGAATAAAAGGAATATTCACAGCACATGGAAATTCATTAGAAGATTTGAAACTAAACCCAGCTATAGCGGAATTGATAGAAAAAAATATATTTGAAAGATTATTGTTTTTAGATAAAAATAATAAAGGTAAAGTAAATAAAATATATGCTTTAGATAAAATAAATAAAGTATACAAAATAATTTGAAAAATATTAAATATTTATTGCATAGTAAAAAGAATAATGTTAAAATATTTTTATAAAAAAGAAGGAGGTGAAAATTAATGGAAGAAAAAAGAGTTATTGAATTGATGGAAGCAAACAACGAAAAATTGTACAAAGTGATAGAAGAAAAAATTGAAGCTAATAATGAAAAGCTATCTGTTATGATGGACGAAAAAATAGAGGCTAATAACGAAAAAATATCTGTTATGATGGACGAAAAAATAGAGGCTAATAACGAAAAAATATCTGTTATGATAGATGAAAAAATTAAAGAAAACAATAAAATTTTAGACAAAAGATTTGATCAACTTGAAGAAAAGATTATTGACAACAATTTTTATTTCGAAGAGAAGTACGGTAAAAAAATTGATGCTATGTTTGAAAAAATAATGATGGATGACCAGAAAAACGATAAAAAGTTTGATGAATATGAAAATTACATGGCATTAAACAATAAACGTTTACTTTCACATGAAGTTAGAATTACTAATTTAGAAAAGGCAGTAAATTCAAAATAATTTATAATCTGAAAATAACCAGAAAAGTAGTAGGCATATATATTATATCTAATAGGAGATGTAATATATATGCCTACTATTTAATTTTATATATAAATATGTTCTAAAAACAAAAACTCCTGAATATAATATATTAATATTAAATTAAGGAGTTTTTATGTTTGTTATTAAAACAATAATATTATTAACTATATTTGGTACAAGTTTAAGTTTAGGAATAATGTTTTCAAAAAAATATTCAAATAGAGTAAAAACACTTAAAGAATTAAATTCAGCACTAAACATATTTCTAACAAAAATAAAATATACATATGAACCTATACCAGATATATTTGAAGAAATATCGAAAAATACATATAAAAATGTTTCAAATTTATTTTATGATTCAAGCCAAAAGATGAAAAATACAGAAGCAGGTACAGCATGGATGAACTCCATAGAAGAAAGCAATTTAGAAATAAACGAAGAAGATAAAAACATTTTAAAAGGTTTGTCAAAACTTCTCGGCAAAACAAATTTAGAAGGACAAGTTAGTGAAATAGAGCTAACCCAAAGTTTTTTGAAAAAACAAATAGAAGAAGCAGAACAAGAAAGGCTAAAAAACGAAAAGCTATATAAAACATTAGGAATGACAATAGGACTAGCAATAGTTATATTGCTAGCTTAATAAAACAAAAGAAAGGAATTTATACATATGAATATTGAATTACTTTTTAAAATAGCTGCAGTAGGAATTTTAGTTGCAGTACTTCACCAAGTGTTAGTAAGAGCAGGAAGAGAAGACCAAGCCATGATGACAACTTTAGCAGGGCTTGTAATAGTGTTAACAATGGTAATCAAACAAATAAGTGGCTTGTTTGATGCTGTGCGAACAATGTTTAATTTGTAAGAAAGGAATTATATATGGATATTATAAAAATAATAGGAGTTCGGTTTAATAGGGCTAATTATTATAATTATACTAAGACAATATAAACCAGAATTTACATTATATGTTTCTTTAATGGTAGGAGTAATAATATTTTTTATGATATCTGGACAATTAGCTGGAATAATAAAACTTCTATCAGATTTTTCTAACAAAGCAAGCATTAATAGTCAATTTCTCGGAATTTTATTAAAAATAACAGGAATAGCACTTTTAACAGAATTTGCAGTAAGTGTGTGCAAAGATTCTGGAGAAAATTCAATAGCAAGCAAGATAGACTTAGGAGGAAAAATTATGATAATTTCTGTATCAATTCCTATAATTTCAAGCCTATTAGAAACAATAATAAAAATTTTACCTTAAACAAAAGAATACATTTCTATAAAAGAGGTATACATATGAAAAAAATATTATTAATACTAGCAGTAGCATTACTTTTAGAAATACCAAGTGTATATGCATCAGACGAAACAGAAAATGTAGAAATAAATACAGAAGATATTATATCAAGCCAAATGGATGAGCTAAATGTAAGCAATTTTATAACAAAAAGTAAAGAATATTCGGGAGAATTTATGGAAGACATAGATATAGGAGAACTTTTACAATCTGCTATATCTGGAAATATAAATAATGACACATTTTTCAGAAAAATAGTAAATCTATTTGGAAAAGAAATTAAATCAACAATAAAAATTTTAGGAAGTATTTTAATAATAATTATAATACATAGTATTCTTAAAAGTATTAGCGATGGACTAGAAAACAAAAGTATTTCAACAATTACATATTATGTGCAATACATTTTAATAGTAACATTAATAATGAGTAACTTTGCAGACATTATATCGCTTACAAAACAATCTATACAAAATATGTTGGGATATGGTCAAACACTTGTACCTTTGTTAATGACTTTACTTTTAACCACTGGAAGTATAACTTCGGCAGGTGTAATAGAGCCAATAATATTATTTTTAATAAACTTTATATCAAATATGCTAGAAGTTTTTATAATACCAATGGTATTAATTTCAACAGCAATTGGAATTATTTCAAAAGTATCAGAAGAAGTACATATAGATAAAATATCTAAATTTATGAAATCTAGCATAGTTTGGTTTTTAGGAATAACACTTACACTTTTTGTATCTGTAGTTTCAATAGATGGAAGCTTAACAAGTAGTGTGGATGGAATAACTGCAAAAACTACTAAAGCAGCAGTAAGTAATTTAATACCTGTTGTAGGTAAAATATTAGGTGATACAGTAGACACAGTTATAGGTTGCTCAAATATACTTAAGAATGCCGTTGGAATTGTAGGAATAATTGTAATAATTGCAATATGTATAGGTCCTATTATAAAACTTACAATTTTAACACTTTCATATCATCTGGTGGCAGCAATAAGTCAACCAATAGCAGATGCAAAAATAGTAAAGCTATTAGACGAAATGGGAGAAACTTTCAAATTGTTATTAGGAATTATGAGTGCAATAGCTGTAATGCTGATAATTGGAACAACATTAGTTATTAAAATTTCTAATAGCGGAATGATGTATAGATAAACGGAGGAAAAATAATGTGATAAATGCAATGTCAACTTGGGCAAAATCTATTATTCTAGCAGTTATAGTTTCTACAATAATACAAATGATTTTGCCAGAAGGAAATAATAAAAAGTACATAAAAACTGTAATAGGATTATACATATTATTTACAATTATATCGCCAATAATATCTAAAATAAGTGGAGGAAACTCTACAATAGATGTATCTAAATATGAAAATTACTTTAATGTGGAAAGTACAACTACTGCAAGTGCAAATGTAATAGATAAAAATTTGGATAATACTTATACTTCAAGTATTAAAGCAGATATAAAAAATAGAATGAAACAAAAAGGTTATAAAGTTAATAGTTTAGATGCAAATATAGAGTTAAAAAATGAAGAAGCATATGGAACTATTAATAGTTTGAAAATGAGTTTAGAAAGAGAAGAAAGTAACAATAACTCAAATATACAAACTGTTAATAAAATAGAAATAAAGATTTCAAACAATACAAATGAAGCAAAACAAAATAATTTAACATCTATGGAAAAACAAGAAATTAAAAACTATTTGTCAGAAACATATAGTATAAAAAAAGAAAATATAGAGGTTAATTAGCATAAAATAAGGAGGTTTTACAAATGAAGAAAATTCCTAACAAAATAAAAGAATTATATTCAGCAGAGGGTAAAGAAAGCAAGAAGAAAATGGAAAATATGGTTATACTGCTAATAATTCTTATAATTACTTGTATAGCTGTTAATAATATTTGGAATGGAGATAAAAAAGAAGATGAAACACAAACTAGGCAAAATACTACAACAGGAAAGCAATTAGCTACACAAGAAAATAACTCTAATTCAGAAAATACAACAGATTTGCAATCTAATTTAGAAAGAATTTTAAGCAATATAGACGGTGTAGGAAAAGTTTCTGTATTACTTACATATTCAGAAAGTAGTGAGCTAGTTCCATTATACGATGAGACCAAAAGCGAAACAACAACAGAGGAAGCAGATACTTCTGGTGGAAAGAGAACTACAACAGATACAAATACACAGAAATCTGCAATAATGCAAGAAAATAGTAGTGGAGAAAAAAGCATTATAACTCAAAAAACTGTTTCACCCAAAATAGAAGGAGCAATAATTACTGCAGAAGGAGGAGAAAATGCAAATGTAAAAACACAAATTATTCAAGCTGTGGAAGCGGCAACAGGACTTGCAACACATAAAATACAAGTGTTTAAGTTAAAAGTTTAAAAGGAGGAATTAATAATGAGAATATTTAAGAAAAATCAAATTATTATATCTGTAGTTGCACTAATGCTTATTGCAGCTGGATATTTGAACTATTCATCACAAATATCAGAAGAAGTAGCAAACAGAAAAACAGAAGAAGGATACGATTATGCAGGAATAGGAGATGCAAAATTAGTAGATAGTGAACTTGTAGTTGGAGAAGAAAACAATATAAAAGAAACAATGGCAAACAATAGTAGTGAAGACACAAACAACGTAAATACAAAAGAAGAAAACACTACAAATGAAGATGAAAACATAGCCAAAAACACTAGTGAAAATAATACTGTAGAAACAAATGCAAATGGAGAAGAAGATTATTTTACAAGTTCAAAACTACAAAGAGAAAATATGTATTCACAGATGTTAGAAACATACCAAAAAATATTAGAAAATACAGCAATACCAGAAACACAAAAATCAATATCATCACAAGAAATAGCAAATATAAACAATAAGAAAAATGCAATAATGATAGCAGAAAACTTAATAAAAACAAAAGGATTTGAAGATGCAGTAATATTTGTAAACGATGACAGTGTAAGTGTAGTTGTAAAAGCAGAAAAACTAGAACAAAATCAAATAGCACAAATACAAAACATAATTTCAAGAGAATTAACCACAGAAATATCAAATATACATATAAGTACAAAATAAGAAATATTTGCTAAAAAAGTAAATTTATGCTATAAATAATTCGAATTAATTAATATAAAATAAATGGAGCAAAATTAATGATTAAAGTAGAGAATTTAGTTAAAACATATAAAATTATAGAAAAAGAAGAAGGATTAATAGGTTATTTTAAAAATTTATTTCATCCAAAATATAAGGAATTTATGGCTGTAAAGGGAATTAATTTTGAGATTAAAGAAGGAGAACTTGTTGGATATATAGGAGAAAACGGTGCAGGAAAGTCAACTACAATAAAAATGCTTACAGGTTTACTTACTCCTACATCAGGTAAGGTAACTGTGAATGGAATAATACCATATAAAGAACGAATAAAAAATAATAAAAATATTGGAGCAGTTTTTGGACAAAAAACACAATTGTGGTGGGACTTGCCTGTAATAGAATCTTTCAGATTAATTAAAAAAATGTATAATATGACCGAGAGTGAATACAGAAAAAATCTTAAAAAATTTACAAACCTACTTGAGTTAGATGAGTTATTGGAAAAACAGGTAAAAAATTTAAGCTTAGGGCAAAAAATGAGATGCGAAATTGCTGCTACCTTTTTACATAATCCAAAAATTGTATATTTAGATGAGCCAACAATTGGATTAGATGTTTTTGTTAAAGAAAAAATAAGAAAATTTATAAAAGAAATTAATGAAGAAAATAAAACAACAGTAATACTTACAACTCACGATTTGAAAGATATCGAAGATGTTTGTGATAGAATAATACTTTTAGACAAGGGACAAATAATTTATGATGGAGAAAAACAAAAATTCAAAGATAAATATGGAAAATATATAACAGCAGAATTGATTGTGAAAAATAAGAAAAGTATTATAAAGAATGATTTAAAAAATGAAAATTTAAAGATTATAGAAGAAAAAGAAAATAGTATAAAACTAAAGTTTTTACATGAAAAGATTACTATTTTAACAGTTATGGATGAAATTTCAAAATATTGTGAAATTGAAGATGTTCATATGAAAGAAGCAGAATTAGAAGATATATTAAAAGAAATATATAAAGGAGCACACAAATGTTAAAAATAATGACGCAACTTGCAAAAATGCAGTTTAATCAATACAATATATATAAATCAAATTTTTATTTATTTACACTCAATAGAATAATTGAGGTAATGGTATATATTTTTGTATGGCAAGCTATATATAAACAAACTGGTAATGCTGGAGGATATACTTTACAACAAATGATTACATATTATATTTTAGTAATTACATTCAGCTCTTTTGCAACTTGGGGAGTAAATGAAATAATGGCAGAAAATATAAAAAGTGGACAAATAAATAAAGAATTACTAAACCCAATTTCATATTTTGAATATTATTTTGGTATAAATATAGGAGAATTAGTCTTTGCAACTGTTATAGGAATTGCTACATTTATTTTATGTTCATTATTTTGGGAATTAGTATTACCTGCTAATATAATGGATTTCTTATTATGTATTTTAATAATTATTTTAGGTGTACCTATAACTTTTTCTTTACAAGTAATTGTAGGTACAATAGGTTTTTATACAAATTCAATATGGGGAATGCAAGTATTAAGAAAGGCTATAATACAAATATTTTCAGGTATTATTGCACCAATAACATTATTTCCTAATTGGTTTCAAAACTTATCAAAAATATTGCCCTTTAAAGAATTAATTTATACACCAATAAATATATGGCTTGGAAATTTTTCTACAAATGAAATTATAATGATAATTGTAAAGCAAATTATATGGGGGATAGCACTATACAGTATTGCGAAAATTTTCTTTAATTATGCAATAAAAAATGTAACTGTAAATGGAGGATAATATGAAGCAAATTATGTATAATTTAAGTTTATACTTCTCTTTTTTAAAGAATTCATTAAAAGAAATACTTATATATAGAATTGATTGTATAGTTGGTGTTATTTCAGAATTAATAGTTCAACTTGTGAGTATAATATTTGTGCTAATAGCATTTAATAATACTGAAAATATATCCGGATGGAATTTTTATCAAATTTTATTATTATATGGAATTACAAGAATTTCCATTGGTTTTGTTGCTTTTTGCTTTGATTCTATGTATGAAATAGGTCCAAAATATATTCGAAACGGTGAATTTGATAAAATTTTACTAAGACCCGTGCATCCACTTATATCCATTATTGGTTCTTCAAGAGACTTTGCTGGAATAACAGATTTGTTTTTAGGAATTGGTATAACAATTTCTATGTTGCAAAAATTAAATATTCGAATAACAATTATATTAATTGCAAAAATAATGATTTTTAGTATAATTGGGGCGCTAATAATTGGAGCATTAATGACAATATTTAGTATTGCATCTTTTTGGACATATAGGTCAAATGAGATAATATGGTCATTTTATAGAATACATACTTTAACAGAATACCCAATATCAATATATAATAAATTTATACAAATAATATTAACATATATTTTACCGTTTTCATTTGTTGCATACTATCCAACTATGTGTTATTTAGGATTAAACACATATATGATTTATTTATCGCCAATAGTGGCTATACTTTTATGGATAATTGCAGTAAAACTATGGAATTTGGCATTAAATAAATATAGAAGTACAGGGAATTAGAAATAATGTAATTGCTATTGCATTATTTTTTTTTATTGATATAATTAGCTAAAATAGGAGGCATAATAAATGAAATTAAATATTGTTTTGGTTGAGCCAGAAATTCCACAAAACACTGGTAACATTGTTAGAACATGTGCTGCAACAGGTGCTAAGCTTCATCTTGTTAGACCATATGGTTTTCAAATTTCAGACAAGTATTTAAAAAGAGCTGGTTTAGATTATTGGGACAAGATGGAAATTGAAGAGCATATTTCTTTTAAAGAGTTTTTAAATAAATACAAACCAGAAGAAAATAACATGTTTTTTATAACTTCAAAAGGAACTCATAATTATGCAGATATAAATTTTGGAGATATGGATGAAGTATTTGTTTTATTTGGAAAAGAAACAAAAGGATTACCAGAAGATGTTATGAAGCAGTACTTAGATAAAACAGCAAGAATACCAATGTTAGATGGAATAAGATGCTTAAATTTATCTAATTCAGTTGCAATTATTGCATATGAAATATTAAGACAACACAATTTTCAAAACTTTAAAGAAATAAGCGATAGATTAATTGAACAATAATTATAAAAACACAAAAGTATAAAATTTAGGAGGTAAAAAATATGATTAAAAAGGTAGCTATATTAGCAAATGGAGGAGATGTTTCAGGGTTTAATGCTGTAATTAGAGCAATAGTAAAAACAGCAGAAAATAATGGAATTGAATGTTATGGATTTATTGATGGGTATAATGGACTTTTGAAAAATAATTATATAAAATTAAGTACTGCAAATACAGCTTCAGGAATATTACAAAAAGGTGGTTCAATAATAGGTTCTTCTTTAAATGCTAACGTATTTAATTATAAAGTAGAAGAAAATGGAGAAACAGTATATAAAGATTTATCTGAAAAATGTGTTCAAAACATTAATGAAGATGGATTTGATTGTTTATTTACACTTGGAGGAGATAGTACTCAAAAATCTGCAAGAGATTTTTCTGTAAGAGGAATTAATGTAATAGGAGTTCCAAAAACAATAGATAATGATGTTGCATGTACAGATATTACATTTGGATATAATACAGCAGTAACAGTTGCAACAGATGCAATAGATAGATTACACACAACAGCAGAAACACATAATAGAATAATGGTATTAGAAGTTATGGGAAGATATGCTGGATGGATAGCACTAGAATCTGCAATAGCAGGAGGAGCAGATGTAGCATTAATTCCAGAAATTCCATACGATATAAACAAAGTTGTTGAAGCAATAAATAAAAGAAAAGAAATGGGTAAAAACTTTAGTGTAATTGTTGTTGCAGAAGGAGCAGTACCACAAGGGGGTTCTCTAAGTATAAAAAATACACGTGATGGTGGAAAGGGAGTTATAAATGTTCAACTAGGAGGAGCAGGAGAAAAAGTTGCAAAAGATTTACAAGAACTAACAGGAATAACAACAAGAAATACAACATTAGGATATATGCAAAGAGGAGGAACTCCAACTTCATACGATAGAGTACTTTCAACAAAATATGGAGCAAAAGCAATGGAATTAGCAATGGAAGGAAAATTTGGAGTTCTTACAGTATTAAAAGATGGAAAACTAAACTATGTAACTTTAGAAGAAGTTGTAGGAAACAATAAAGAAATAGGAGCAGTACAAGGTGGAACAGCGGAAAGCAATGTGAGATTAGTAACAATGGACCATGACCTAGTAAAAACAGCAAGAGATATAGGAATTTGTTTAGGAGACTAAAAAAGTAAAATAGGGAGCGTTATATAACAATAACACTCTCTATTTTGTTTAAGAAAAATCAAAAAAATATTGAATTTGAAAATATTATTGATATAATATAACCATAATAAATACAAAGGAGGAATTTTAAATGGCTAATACAAAATTTGTTTTAAACGAAACATCTTATTTTGGAAAAGGAGCAAGAGAGGTACTACCAGAAGAAATTAAATCTAGAGGATTTAAAAAAGTTTTAGTAGTTACAGACAAATCTTTGGTTGAAGTTGGTGTAACAGACAAAGTTACAAGAATTTTAGATAATGAAGGAATAGACTTTGAAGTGTATTCAGATGTAAAACCAAATCCAACTATAAAAAACGTTTTAGATGGTGTAGAAAAATGCAAAGCATCTAACGCAGATTTAATAGTTGCAGTTGGTGGAGGATCAAGCATGGACACTGCAAAAGGTATTTCTATTGTGATGACAAACCCAGACAGAGCAGATATAGTTTCTTTAAATGGAGCATCAAACACAGTAAATAGAGGAATGCCAGTAATAGCACTTCCAACAACAGCAGGAACAGCTGCAGAAGTCACAATAAACTATGTAATTACAGATGAAACAAGAGAAATAAAAATGGTATGTGTTGATCCACATGATATTCCAATAATAGCAATAGTAGATTCAGAACTTATGGCATCAATGCCAAAATCTATGGCTGCGGCAACAGGAATGGATGCATTAACACATGCTGTTGAAGGATATATAACAAAAGCACACAATTTAATGTCTGATATGTTCCATATGAAGGCAATACAATTAATATTCCAATATTTACCAGCTGCTGTAAACGATAAAGATGACTATGCAATAGAAATGATGGGATATGCTCAATATATTGCAGGAATGGGATTCTCAAATGTAGGACTTGGTATTGTACACTCAATGGCACATCAACTAGGAGCTGTATATGATACACCACATGGTCTTGCAAATGCAATTTTACTTCCAACAGTTATGAGATTTAACGGAGAAGTTTGTGCAGATAGATTTAGAGAAATATTAATAAATATAGGAAGACCAGATGCAGCAAACTTAAATGATCAAGATGTAATAAATACTTTTGTATGGATGATACAAGAACTTTCTAAGAAAGTTGGAATTACACAAACAGTAAAAGATACAGGATGTAAAGAAGAAGACTTAGAATTATTAGCAGATAAAGCAATGATAGATCCTTGTAGACCAGGAAACCCAAGAGAAACATCTAAAGAAGACTTTATAAATTTATATAGAGCAGCAATGTAAAACTATTTTGTAGTGGCGGTCATTGACCGCCACATTGTTTAGGAATTTTAAATATTAAAATCTGAAAAAATTAAAAATAAATATTTCTCGGCTCAATACGTTCGTTATAGTAGGGGCGGACGCCTCTGTCCGTCTGAAAGAAAAATTAGGTTGCACTTAACATAAAAATGTGATATAATTTTCCAAAATTGCCAAGAGCAAACATGTTACAAGTAAACCTAGCTTTAATTAAAGGAGGAAAAATTATGTTATTTGTAAGGAAGAAAAAAACAAAATCAGAGATTCCTAAGAAATATCATATTGATGAAGTATATGTATTAAAAACATACATTCTCTCAACAATTGATGAAGGAACAGGTCTAGGACCACGGAGCATTACGAAGTTTTTTTTAGCCAAAAAGGAGGATGAAAAATATTTCGAACTTTTTTCGAACGTAGAAATTAAGGAAGATCTAAGTTATAATTCTCCTATAATTGATGAAGTGAAACCGTTAACAGATTATATTAGTGATGAATATAAAGAAAGGACAATAGAGTTTTTATTCGATTTTATTTTGCGATTAAATACTAAAAACATCATGGAATTAATCATTGATATAGAAAGCGGAGGTAAAAGAGATGGCGAATGATATAACAGGCAGTGATGTTCGGTGTCCAAAATGTGGGATGATAATGCATTCTGAAATCTACAAGAATAAATATTATTTGATTTGCTTTTGCGGAAATGGGAAAGAAGATTTAATGAAAGCAATAGAAAAGGAAGAAAAAAGACTTTATAAGCTGATAGCAATAAAGAAGTGTATTATCGGTAGAATAATTCCTATACTTTGCATAGTTGGTTTTTTATTTCTTATTAGCAAACATTATATTATTTCTTCAGGAATATATGGCATTGTAAGTTTTTTTGGAATTGCATATGCGATTCTTGAAAAAAAGATTAAGGAAATTATTTGAATTTTCTTGCTTTTTTGCAAAATGTATAGTAAAATAGGTATGCTTTAAATTAAAGCATACCTTTTTCTTAGCTTAAGTAAAAAACACACCTAACTTTAGCTCAGATGAAGGCAAATAAAATATTAAATAGGAGGTGCTTTTCAAATGACAAAGGAAAGAAAAACAGAAATCATTAATACTTATAAAAGAGAAGAAAAAGACACTGGTTCACCAGAAGTTCAAGTTGCTATCTTAACAGAAAGAATTAATGAATTAACAGAGCATTTAAAAGTTCACAAAAAAGACAATCACTCTAGAAGAGGACTTTTAAAAATGGTAGGTAAAAGAAGAAATTTATTAAACTACCTAGCTAAAAAGGATGTTCAAAGATACAGAGACATCATTGAAAAATTAGGTTTAAGAAAATAATTTTATACATTAGGACGTTTTGCTAGAAAACGTCCTTGTTTTAAATTTTATTAAAATACAAATTTATAAAATAAATATTTATTAATAGAACGTAGCTTGTATAATGTGTTTAAAGAAGAAACATATTATAGAGGTTACATCTATAATAAATATTTAAGAAAGGTGTGTAGAAAGTTTATATAGGAGGAAAAAAAATGTTTAAAAGTTATTCAATGGAATTAGCAGGAAGAGAACTAACAATAGAAACAGGAAAAATGGCAGAACTTGCAAATGGAAGTGTACTTGTAAGATATGGAGAAACAACTGTTATGGTAAATGTAACAGCATCTAAAGAACCAAGAGATGGAATAGATTTCTTCCCACTTTCAGTTGATTTTGAAGAAAAATTATATTCAGTAGGAAAAATACCAGGAAGTTTTACAAAAAGAGAGGGAAAACCAAGTGACAAAGCAATTTTAACATCAAGAGCAATAGATAGACCACTTCGTCCATTATTCCCAAAAGATTTTAGAAATGATGTATGTGTTGTTGCAACAGTATTATCTGTTGAACCAGATAATTCACCAGAGGTATGTGCAATGATAGGAGCTTCAGCAGCACTTTCAATTTCAGATATACCTTTCGGAGGACCAACAGCAGCAGTAAATGTAGGTTATGTAGATGATAAAATTGTTATAAACCCAACATTAGAACAAAGAGAAAAAAGTAGATTAAAACTTACAGTTGCAGGAACAAAAGAAAAAATAGCAATGATAGAAGCAGGAGCAGATGAAATACCAGATGATACAATGTTAAAAGCAATAAAAGAAGCTCATGTAGAAATTAAAAAAGTGTGTGATTTTATTTCTAAAATGAAAGAAGAAATAGGAAAAGAAAAATTTGAATATAAATCATTTGCTGTTGATGCAAGTGTATTTGAAGAAGTTTCTGCAAACTTTAAAGAAAGAATGTACAAAGATGTACAAGCTGTAGATAAAGAAGTAAGAGATGCAAATATGGATAAATTAACAGAAGACATAGTTGCATATTTTACTGAAAAATATGGAGAAGAAGAAACTGCAGAAAAAATGTATGACATTTCTACAAGTATACACGACTTAGAAAAGAAATGTGTAAGAGAAATGATTTACAATGAACATAAAAGACCAGATGGAAGAAAAATAGATGAAATAAGACCATTATCATGTGAAATAGATTTAATACCTAGAGTTCACGGTAGTGCAATGTTCACAAGAGGACAAACACAAGTACTTTCAATCGCAACATTAGGAATGGCAAGTGAAGAACAAATATTAGATGGAATAGATGAAGAAACAGGAAAAAGATATATGCACCAATATAACTTCCCTTCATATAGTGTTGGAGAAGCCAGACCATCAAGAGGACCAGGAAGAAGAGAAATAGGACATGGAGCATTAGCTGAAAAAGCCTTAGTTCCAGTTATACCATCTGTTGAAGAATTCCCTTACTCAATAAGAGTTGTATCAGAAGTATTATCTTCAAATGGTTCTACATCACAAGCAAGTATATGTGGTAGTACACTTGCATTAATGGCAGCAGGAGTTCCAATAAAAAGACCAGTAGCAGGTATCTCAACAGGACTTGTTACAGATCCAAATGGTTCAGACAACTATGTAATGCTAACAGATATACAAGGAATTGAAGACTTTTTTGGAGATATGGACTTTAAAGTTGGAGGAACAGAAAAAGGAATTACAGCTATACAAGTTGATATAAAAGTAGATGGATTAACATACGATATTATAGAAGAAGCATTTGCAAGAACAAGAAAAGCAAGACAATATATACTAGATGAAGTAATGTTAAAACAAATAGCAAAACCAAGAGCAGAAGTTTCAAAATATGCACCTAAAATTACAAACACAGTAATAAAAGTAGACAAAATAAAAGACGTAATAGGACCAGGTGGAAAAATGATAAACAAAATAATAGATGAAACAGGAGTAAAAATAGACATCGAAGAAGACGGAAAAGTGTTTATCTATTCACAAGATGAAGAAAATTCTAAAAAAGCACTAAAAATGGTAGAAGACATAGCAAAAGACATAGAAGTAGGACAAGTATACGAAGGAACAGTAGCAAGAATAATGAACTTCGGAGCATTCATAGAACTTGGTGGAGGAAAAGAAGGGCTATTACATATATCAAAAATCTCAAAAGAAAGAATAAAAAATGTAGAAGATGTATTAAAAGTAGGAGACGTTGTAAAAGTAAAAGTAATAGAAATAGACGATCAAGGAAGAATAAACCTAAGCAAAAAAGCATTAGAAGAAGACAAAGAAAAAGAAGAAAACAAAGAAAATTTATAAACAGATTAAAACTTGCGAGTTGTTTGTGGGGACCAATGAAGCTTGTTAAAGCAAAGCCACTGACCTTTTGAAAGAAATTGCAAATATAAATTTGAAGAATATAAAAAGGAACTATAAAGTTCCTTTTGTTTTTTATTATTCTTCATTATGATTTTGGTTCTTATTGTTATTTTTTTCTTCATTTCTGTTATTATTCTTTTTATTTTTCTTGCTCATTAAAAGCACCTCCATTCAACATAAAACCGTAATAGTTTTATTTTTGTACAATTATATTTTTTGCAAAAACTAATAAATTATGTAAGAAAAAATTGTCATTTTTAATTTTTTGATATATAATAAAAAAGATTTATAAACATAGGTGATTTTATGAAAGAAGAAAATATAGTTATTGGAATTGAAGGTTTAGTAGGAAGTGGAAAAACTTCAATTTGTAGGAAGTTGTTAGATTATATACCAAATGCAATTATATTACATGGCGGAAATATCTATAGAGCAGTTGTTTATGGAATGATGAATTCAGGAATAGACTTAAAAAATATAAAAAATAAATCCAAAAATTTAGATGTTATGGATGTTATGCAAAAACTTGGAATAGATATTAAACTAGAAAATAGAGAAACAGTTATATACATAAATAATAAAAAAATTGAAGAAGAAGAATTACAATCAGACAAATCTTCAATGGCAGTTTCTGTAGTTAGTAATGTTGCAGATAATACAAAATTTTATCAATTTGGAAAAGAAATAATAGATAAATATAGAGAAAAATATAATGTAATATTATCTTCAAGAGATATAGTAAAAATGTATCCAAATGTAACATATCATTTCTTTATAACTGCAACTTTAGATGAACGAGTTAGAAGAAAAAGCATACAATATAAAGAAAAGATAGATTTAAAAAAATTAAAAGAAAATATAGAAAAAAGAGATAAACTTCAAGAAGATTCAGGATATTATAAAATATATGATATAACAAATGTAATAGATGTTACGAACTGTGAAACAATAGAAGAAGGAGCTAAACTTGTTTTAGATAAAATAAGTTTACCGCTTAATGTTTAAAAATAATATAGGAGATGCAAAATGGATTTTATAAATGAAAGATTAGTAGAATTTGAAAATTACATAAAAGGAAGAAAGGTTGCAATAATAGGCCTTGGTGTTAGCAATTTACCTTTAATAGACTATATGAATGAAAAAGGTGCAATAACAACAATATTTGATGATAGAACAAAGGAAAAAATAGATAGCAATATTATAAAAAAAATAGAAAATTATAATATGCAAGCATTTTTAGGAGAAAATTCACTTGAGAATTTAAAAGGCTTTGATATAATATTTAGATCTCCAAGTTGTTTACCAACAAAGCCGGAATTAGTTGCAGAGAGTGAAAGAGGAGCAATAGTTACTTCTGAAATAGAAATGCTTATGAAAATGTGCCCATGCAAAATAATAGGAGTAACAGGTAGTGATGGAAAAACAACAACAACAACTCTTATTTACAAAATAATTAGCGAAAATGGTTATAAATGTTATGTTGGTGGAAATATAGGTACACCTTTATTTACTAAATTAAATGAAATAACACCGGAAGATGTTATTGTGTTAGAATTAAGTAGTTTTCAATTAATGGGAATGGATGTAAGCCCAAATGTTGCAGTTATTACAAATATAACTCCAAACCATTTAAATATACATAGTTCACTAGAAGAGTACATAGATGCAAAGAAGAACATTTTTAAATACCAAAATGAAAATGATTTATTAGTATTAAACTATGATAATGAAGTTACAAATAAATGTGGGGAAGAAGCCATAGGAAAAGTTGTATACTTTACAAGTAAAAACAAAATAGAAGATGGATGGATGATAGATGATGGCATAATAAAAGAATGCGCAGATAAATTAAGAAAACACATAGCAAATACAAAAGAATTTAAATTAAGAGGAATGCATAATTACGAGAATATATGTGCTGCACTTGCTGCAACAAAACAATTTGTAGATACAAAACAAGCAGTAAAAACAATAATGAACTTTAATGGAGTAGAACATAGATTAGAATTAATAAGAGAAATAGAAGGTGTAAAATGGTATAACGACTCTGTTAGTTCAAGTCCAACAAGAACAATAGCAGGTTTAAATTCTTATGAAGAAGAAATTATATTAATAGCAGGTGGATATGATAAAAATTTAGATTATACTCCTATAGCTAAACCTATAGTAGAAAAAGTAAAGGGGCTAATTCTTTTAGGGGATACCTCAACAAAAATATTTAATGCTGTAAAAGCTGAATTAGAAAAACAAAATAAAAACATTCCAATATATATGTGTGAAGACTTAAAACAAACAGTAACAATAGCTAAAAAAATAGCGAAACCAGGTCAAGTAGTGTTATTTTCTCCAGCAAGTGCAAGTTTTGATTTATTCAAAAATTTTGCTGATAGAGGAGAAAAATTCAAAAAAATTGTAAATGAATTATAAAATAGTCACAAAAACAAGCCTCCTTGAATAATATTAAAAAGAAATATTGTTCAAGGAGGTTTTTATGTATAACAGTTATGAAGAATATATGAGAGATGTTTTAGGCTACCCATATAATAGGTCAGACATTATGCAAAACGCATACAACAATACATATAATAATTATCAAACCCAGGCTGTAGAATCAAATGTAAATGAACAAGAGCTACAAGAATGTTATCCAGAAATTTATAATATTGTAAAGCCTATGGTTAAAACTACATGCAAAATGTATGCTGGAAGAACAATTACAAAAGAAGTAATTGAAGAAATGACTTTAAAAATTTATAACAGTGTAGAAACAAATGAAAATAGGTCTTTTCATGAGGAAAGAAAATTAAAAAACGGAGATGTTATAAATCCAAATGCAAAACAAGAAAATAGAGAAGATAGACAAAGACCTAATAATTTTCTTTTAAGAGATTTAATAAAAATATTATTGTTAAATGAACTTTTAAGACCAGGAGGAAGACCTCCTATGCCACCAAGACCAGGACCAGTTCCACCACCACGTCCACCAATTGGGCCAAACAGACCACCATATAGACCTTTTTAAAATAAAAAAATGAATTTTCAAAATTAAAATATTTTTTCAAAAAATGGTTAAAATAAAAATGTGCAAATTTTTTTGAAAAGGTAGGTAATTAAAATGAAAGTTCAAGATTGTATGTGTGGAGATATATGTGTATGTAGTCCAGAAAACACAGTATGTGATTGCTCAAAATTAATGAATAATAGACATGTAGGTTGTGTACCTGTATGCGATACAGAAAATAAAGTAGTTGGTCTAGTTACAGATAGAGACATAATCTTAAGATGCATAGCATGTGACAAAGATCCAAAAAACACAAAAATAAGTGAAATAATGACAACTAATGTATGTTGTTGTAAACCAGAGCAAGATGTATGTGATGCAGAACAAGATATGTGTGAAACACAAGTAAGAAGAATACCTGTTGTAGACAATAATAACAAAATAATAGGAATGTTAAGTTTAGGTGATTTAGCTAAAAACAACAATGTGAGCAAGGAAGATGTAGGAAAAACAGTAGAAGGAATATGCGATTGTGCTACAATAAATATAAAAAATTGCCAATAAACTATTAAATTTTTAATTTAATAACAAACTTGTAGAAGGCGGTCAATGACCGCCACATTTTATATTAGTAGGGGCGGATGCCTCTGTCCGCCCGTATAGATTTATTATAAAATAATAAAGATTTATTGATATAAACATAAAAATATTGTATAATAGCTAAAAACATAAGGAGGAGAATAATGGTTTTAGATATGAATTATTGGATTAAAGTCCTAAAAAGAGTTGCAGTTTTAGCTATTTCAGTTGTTCTAGTATTTTTTAGCTTTAAGCTTGCAATTTTTTATATGCCTTTTTTAGTGGCTTTTATAATTTCACTTATTATAGAACCAGTTATTAGAGGAATAATGAAACACACAAAACTTTCTAGAAAGGCAAGTTCAATAATTGTTTTTATTATATCTCTTGGAATTATAATTGGACTTTTGGTGTGGGGAATAGCTACTCTAATTTCAGAAGCTAGTGGATTATTACATAATTTTAATGAATATGTAGATAAAGGTTATAATTTAGTTCAACAAGTTATGAATGATGTAGATTATGAAAAACTTCATTTATCAGATGATGTAATAAATACAATTCAAAGTTCAGCATACGAATTCTTAAATACAGCAGCAGGTTGGCTAAAAACAGGTGTTACAAAATTTATGGGAGTTATAACGTCAATTCCAGCGATAGCTATTTATACTATTATAACAATACTTGCATTGTATTTTATATGTACAGAAAAAATTTATATAATAGACCAGTTAGAACATCATTTACCTAAAAAATGGACAGTTTCAATAGGTACACACTTGAAAGACTTAACAAAAACATTAGGGGGATACTTAAAAGCGCAGGTTACATTAATATTAATATCTTTTGTAATATGTTTAATAGGACTTTCTATATTTAATTTAGTAGGTATGAATGTAGCATTTCCATTAATGGCTGCACTTGGAATTGCATTTGTAGACGCTCTGCCAATTCTTGGTTCAGGAACAGCAATGATACCTTGGGCGATTATTTCAGCAATACAAGGCAATATAAGATTAGCGATTTGCATTATAGTGTTATATTTAATAATGACAGGAACAAGACAATTTATAGAGCCAAAAATTGTAAGTGGAAAAATAGGAATACATCCAATATTTACTTTACTTGCAATGTACACTGGTTTTAAATTTATAGGTGTACTTGGAATGCTTGTAGGACCAATAGTTTTAATTATTTTGAAAAATATATATGCAACAGTAATAGAGAACGGAATATTTAAAACAATAATGGATGAGGAATAAAATAATAAAAAGCAATAATTTCTTAATTTTGAAATTATTGCTTTTTTTTATAATTCAGGAGATGTCTGGATATAACTGTCGTCTGGTGGATTTACTTTTTGCTTATCACAATTAGGTGTTTCTTCAATTTTATCAATTTTTATTACTGGAATTTCTCCGTGATAATTTCCTTTTGTTATTTCTCCGGATATATGTACCCAAGTTCCATCTACTAAATTTTTTGCTTCTTTGCTTTCACATAAAAAGCCTATAACAACGGTTTGATTATCTGGACTAATTACCATATCTCTTGCAAGTACAAATTGATTTTCATCAAAATCGTAAACTCTATAAATATATCCTGTAAAACTAATTTTTTTACCTACAAAGTTATCTACATTTTCATGAACGTTTTTTAATATATTTGAATAGTTTTCAGGACTAATTTCACTTGCTTCTGAAGAATTTGAACTAGAGAATCCTTCAGATTTTGCCATATTAACTATTTTATAAATTGAAAAGATAAATATAGAAATTACTATAATCGAAATTATACTTCCAATTAATTTAAAGGTTTTCGTTCCATTAATTTTAAAATTATAAATAAACATACATACACCGCCTATCTTTTTTATAATATATTCTAAGAACAAAAAAATATGATTAAATGATATATAACTTCAAAAATAGGTTGCTATAAGAGTGTTGTTACAAAAAACGTTATATTTTGCATTATATTTGCTATAATTTCCAAAAATATTATAAAAAAACAATATTTTCTATTGCATAAAAAAATATTTAATGATATAGTACAGTTGTAAATTTTTATTAATAGTGGGAGGCACAAAACCAATGAAATTATTTAAAACATACAGTGAGAAAGAAGTAAAAAGAGTTAAACCGTTAGTAGACAAAATAAATGGTTTAGAAGATGAATTTATGAAATTAACAGATGCTGAATTAAAGGCAAAAACAGATTATTTTAAGAAACAATTAAAAGATGGTAAAACATTAGATGATATATTACCAGAAGCTTTTGCAACTGTTAGGGAAGCTTCTAAAAGAGTTCTAGGAATGAGACATTTTGATGTGCAATTAATAGGTGGAATTATACTTCATCAAGGTAGAATTGCAGAAATGAAAACAGGTGAAGGAAAAACATTAGTTGCTACACTTCCAGTTTATTTAAATGCATTAACAGGTAAAGGAGTTCACGTAATTACAGTTAACGATTACCTTGCTAAAAGAGATAGCGAATGGATGGGAAAAGTTTATAAATTTTTAGGATTAACAGTAGGTCTAGTAATTGCTGGAATGAACCCAGCTGAAAAACAACAAGCCTATAATTGCGATGTAACATATGGTACAAATAATGAGTTTGGATTCGATTATCTAAGAGATAATATGGTTATATATAAAGACCAATTAGTTCAAAGAGGACTAAATTATGCTATTGTTGATGAAATTGATAGTATCTTAATAGATGAGGCACGTACACCATTAATTATTTCAGGTAGAGCAAATAAATCATCAGATTTATACAAAAAAGCAGACAGTTTTGTTAGAAAATTACATGCAAAAGAAATAATTGAAGAAGATGTTAAAGATTATGACCAAGCAGAAGACAACGAAAACTATGACTACATAGTTGACTTAAAAGCAAAATCTGCATCACTTACACAAAAAGGTATTAAAAAAGCTGAAGAAGAATTTGGACTAGAAAACTTTAATGATATAGAAAACTCTGAAATTGTTCATAATGTTAACCAAGCACTACGTGCACATGGTATTATGAAAAAAGATATAGACTACATTGTAAAAGATGGAGAAGTTTTAATTGTTGATGAATTTACTGGACGTATTATGTATGGTAGAAGATACAATAATGGACTTCACCAAGCTATTGAAGCAAAAGAAAGAGTAAAAATAGCAGATGAATCAAAAACACTTGCTACAATTACATTCCAAAATTACTTTAGAATGTATGACAAACTTTCTGGAATGACTGGTACAGCTATGACAGAAGAAGGAGAATTCCAAGAAATATACAATTTAGATGTTGTAGAAATTCCAACAAACAAACCAATGGCAAGAAAAGATAATGTTGATATTATCTATAAAAATGAAGATGCAAAATTCAGAGCAGTTGTAGAAGATGTTAAGAAAAGCTATGGAAAAGGACAACCAGTTTTAATTGGTACAGTATCAATTGAAAAATCAGAAAAATTAAGCAAAATTTTAACTCAAAACAGAATTAAACATGTTGTATTAAATGCTAAATTCCATGAGCAAGAAGCTGAAATAATAGCACAAGCAGGTAAATTAGGTGCAGTTACAATAGCAACAAATATGGCTGGTCGTGGTACAGATATTATGCTTGGTGGAAATAGTGAATATTTAGCAAAACAAGAAATGAAAAAACAAAAATATTCAGAAGAATTAATAGAACAAGCAACAGCTTATAATGAAACAGAAGACCAAGAAATATTAGATGCAAGAAAGAAATTTAAAGAATTACAAGATAAATTTGAAAAAGACATTTCTGTAGAAAAAGAAAAAGTAATTGCAGCTGGTGGTTTAAAAATAATTGGTACAGAAAGACATGAATCAAGAAGAATTGACAACCAATTAAGAGGACGTAGTGGACGTCAAGGAGATGTTGGTGAATCTAGATTCTATATTGCATTAGATGATGACCTAATGAAAATATTTGGTGGAGACAGAATAACAAATCTTTACAACAAATTAGGAGCTAGCGAAGACTTACCAATTGAAGTTAAAATGGTGTCAAAAGGTGTAGAAAGAGCTCAAAAGAAAGTTGAGGGTAGAAACTTCAGTATAAGAAAAAATGTATTAAAATATGACGATGTAATGAATGCACAAAGAGAGGTAATTTACAAACAAAGAAGACAAGTTCTAGATGGTGAAAACCTAAAACAAAGTATATTAAATATGTTCAATTCTGTAATTGAAGCTGTAGTATTAACACATACACAACTTGCAGAAGGAGAAAAGCTAAACACAGAAGGACTATTACAAGATATTCAAACAACATTTGGAATTACAGATATAGAAAATGTAAAAGAAAATGAAGTTGATAGCGATAAATTAATAGAAGAATTAAAAGAAAAAGTTCTAAAAAATTATGAAGCTAAAGAAGCAGAATTTGGAGAAAAAGAACTTAGAGAACTTGAAAGAGTTGTTGTTCTAAAAGTTGTAGATCAAAAATGGATGGATCATATAGACAACATGGATGAATTAAAAAACGGTATAGGCTTACGTGCATACGCACAAAAAGATCCAGTTGTTCAATACAGAATTGAAGGAACAGAAATGTTTGAAGAAATGAATGAAGACATAAAATTAGATGTTGTTAAAATTCTTTCAAACGTACAAAGAGCAGGAGATATGAAAAGAACAGAAGCAGCAAAAATAACAGCAACAGGATTACAAGACACAGCAATAAACTTAGTAGATGGAAAATATTCAGAAAAAGAAGGCGGAATGAACAAAACAGTAGTAAACGAAGGACCAAAAGTAGGAAGAAACGACCTATGTCCTTGTGGAAGTGGAAAAAAATATAAAAATTGTTGTGGAAAATAAAAAAGTCGCCATTGTGCGACTTTTTGTTTTATTGGTTTATTTATAATAAATTGTATTGTAAAAAATGTATTTTTATGGTATAACATTATAGACAAAAATTTGAAAGGAGCAGAAACATCATGGCTTTTACACTACGGTTAGAAGAAATTCCAAAAACAGTAAAAGAAATCAAAGTGGTTCCATACTATGGTTATGCAATTTGCATATGTCTTCATTACGATGAAACATATGAACTTTGGAATTATAAAAACATTCCCAAATCACAGGTTGCAAAGGCAACGGCTGAGTATCTAAAAGATAATCCGAAAATTGATTATTTAAAAATTCAGAATGAAAGCTTTGCTGTACCAAAAGAAAAAGATAGTATTAAGGAAAAATTATTTGATTTTCTTACTTGTTTAGAGAAAGAAGAGCTCTGAAAGTAGCAGTGGCAGATTATTATTTGCCACTGTGTGTTTTTATAAAAGGAGTTGATAAAATGTTAGAATTAGAAGATAATTTGAAAGAATTGCAAAATTTAAAATCTAAAATAGAAAGCTTAGGTGAATCTCTTTGACATTACTAATGTTTCAAAAGAATTAGAAAAGTTAGAAAATAAAACACTAGAACCAAATTTTTGGGAAGATAGTAAATTAAATGCCCCAATCTTGCAACAAATAAAAATTTTGAAGGATAAAAAAGAAAGTTATTTTAAGGTCTTTAATGAAGTAAATAATTTAATAGAAATGAATGAATTGTTAGTGATAGAATTTGACAATGATTTAATGAATGAATTATTACAAAACACAAAAGAGTTAACGAAAAATACTGAAAAATTAGAGATATCAACACTTCTTTCAGGAAAATATGACTCAAATAATGCAATAATAACAATTCACCCAGGAGCAGGAGGAACAGAATCACAAGACTGGGCTGAAATGTTATATAGAATGTATTCAAGATGGGCTAATAAAAATGGATTCACAGTAAAAGAATTAGATTATTTAGATGGGGAAGAAGCTGGTTTAAAAAGTGTAACCGTACTAGTAGAAGGCCCATATGCTTATGGCTATTTAAAAGGAGAAATGGGAGTACATAGACTAGTTAGAATATCTCCTTTTGATAGTGGCGGAAGACGTCATACATCATTTGCATCTTTAGAAGTATTACCAGAAATTACTGAGGATATAGAATTAGATATAAAACAAGAAGATTTAAGAATAGATACATATAGAGCCTCAGGAGCAGGAGGACAGCATATAAACAAAACAGATTCTGCAATAAGAATTACACATATCCCAACCAATATTGTTGTTACATGTCAATCTGAGCGCTCTCAGACCATGAATAAAGAAACAGCTATGAAAATGCTTAAATCAAAATTATTAGATTTAAAAGAAAAAGAACATAAAGATAAGATAGAAGACTTAAAAGGAGTGCAACAAGAAATAGCATGGGGAAGCCAAATTCGTTCATATGTATTTTGCCCATACACTATGGTAAAAGACCATAGAACAAATTATGAAACAGGAAACGTTCAAGCTGTTATGGATGGAGAAATAAATGAATTTATTGAAAGTTATTTAAAAATGAATATAAACAAAGATTAGAAATAACACAAAATATATTATCTGCATATAATGTATTAGGCTTTTAATGTAATAAATATTATATTCTTTAAGCCTATTTATAATTAATAAAGAAGGTGCCTACTATGGACACAATAGTATTAAAATTTGGAGGAAGCTCAGTTGCAGATAATATAAAATTGAACATAGTTGCAGAAAAAATTATAAACTTCTATAATCAAGGCAATAAAATAATTGTTGTTGTTTCAGCTCAAGGAAAAACAACAGATAGATTAGTAAAAGAAGCACTTGAATTAAATAAGGTACCTAATAATAGAGAAATGGACGTTTTATTGAGTTCAGGTGAACAAGTTTCTATTTCAAAATTAAGTATTTTATTAAATAAATTAGGATATAAAGCAATTTCACTAACAGGATGGCAGGCAGGTATTTTAACAAATAATACAAATCAAAATGCTATTATAGATTACATTGATACTTCTCGTATCAAAAAAGAATTAAATGATAATAAAATAGTTATTGTTGCAGGATTTCAAGGAATTAATGAAAATGAAGACATAACAACATTGGGGAGAGGTGGCTCAGATACAACAGCTGTTGCTATTGCATCGGCTATAAAGGCAAAGCATTGTTATATTTTCTCAGATGTAGATGGAGTATATACTTCTGACCCAAATAAAATTGTAGATAGCAAAAAACTTGAAACACTTTCATATGAAGAAATGCTTGACATTTCAAGTGAAGGAGCAAAAGTTCTTCATAATAGATGCGTTGAAATTGGAAAAAAATTTAATATACCTATCATAACTAAATCAACTTTTAACAATAAACAAGGAACAGTTATAAATGAAAAAATAGAAGATAGCGGAGTGAAAAGCATAGTTAAAAATGATAAAATTATATATATACATGCAAAAGCGGAAGCATATTCAATAGAATTATTTAACAACATATATAATACATTAATAAATGAAGGAATATATATAAATAATTTAATAAATAACAGTATATATAATTTGGATATAAAATTCACAATAAAAACAGAGTTTTTCAATAAATTTAATGAATTGCTAGATGAAAAATTAGATATGCTAGATTGCACATATTTCAATGTATCTAAAATATCTATAATAGGATATGGAATAATGAAAGATGACGAAATTCTAAAGAAAACAATGAAAACAATAGAGGAAAATAAAGTGCCAATTTTAAGAGTAGATTTAAGTGATTCAAAAGTTGCAATTATGTTTAAAGGCAAGGTAGCTGATAGTTTAGTAGAAGAATTGCATAAAAAATTAATAAAATAAGCGGATAATAATCCGCTTATTTTATTACTCAACAATAACATTTTCTAACACAATAGTTGGAATTTTTTTAATTTTTTTGTTTTTAGCAAACATTAAAACTAAATAACCATCAAGCAAAACATTGTTTGAAGAAACAACAATTGGTCTAGGCAAATGATGATACTTTTTATAAAAGGTTTTTATTTTTGAATAACGTTTTCCTTTATAAGAGGTATCTAAATCAATATCTGCATAAATTCTAGAGCGATGATTAATGCTAATCCAACAAGCAGGAATGCATGTTCCTCTTTTTTCCAATTCAATTTCATTTAAGCTTTTATATTCTGAAATTAATTTACTTTTTTGTTCCTCTGAGTTCAGTTCTCTTAAAGCCTCATATTGAGAAACTTTCAAGTTATCTTTCTCTCCATTACATTTTTTACAGGCAACTTCCAAATTAATTGGTAATGTTATGCCTCCTAAAACCCGGGGAATTCGATGATCTAAAGTTCTATTCTTGGAATTTAACTTTTTACCACAGTAATAACACCGTTTTTTATTCTTTAATGAAAAAGATAAATTATACATTAATTGCTCATACGGCAATTTTCCTTTAATGTATAATATTCCTTCTTTCTCATAAGCATAACTGCGTGGATCTCTCTTGTTAGAAAATGTATAGCCATCAGGAATTTCTAAAATCATAGAAAAACCTCCTTTCAAAGATGTGAAAACATTTACATTTTTATTATATAATGTTCAGTTGTTGAAAGTCAACATAATTTACAAAAAATGGTTCTAAAATTTAAAATATGAACATATATTAAATGTAGGAGATAACTTAAATAGGGAGGAGAGGCATTATGACTCTTGAAGAAAGAAAAAGCGTAAATTCTGGTTTAATTCAAAATTTAATTTTAGAAAATAGAGAAAAATTAAGTGTTTCAGGTGTTTTGGATGTGTTGAGTTTTGATGATCAAGTTGTAATTATGGATACAGAACTTGGAATGCTTACAGTTAAAGGAGACAATTTACGTATAAATAAATTAAGTATAGATACATCAGAGGTTATAGTAGAGGGGAATATTCACAATATGACATACAGTGAAGAACATGGAGATAATAAAGGTGGACTTTTAAGTAAAATATTTAAATAAAATTGGAGGAGCAAAATGCAAAGTTACACAATAAATCAAGCGTATATCTTTTTTATCTTCATTTTAAATCGGTGTATTTATAGGAATAATGTTTGATTTTTTTAGAGTGCTTAGAAAAATTTTTAAAACAAGTAACTTTTTTACATATATTCAAGATATTATATTTTGGGTTTTTACGGGGGTTTCTATTTTATATAGTATGTATAAATTTAATAGTGGGGAAATTAGATTATATGTATTTGTTGGACTTTTAATAGGTGCTATTATTTATTTTATAACCATAAGTAAGTACATTATAAATATAAACGTTATAATCTTAAAAGCTGTATGTAAAATATGTGAAAAGATATTTATAAAGCCAATATATTTGATATATATGCATATTTTTAGACCTTTTAAAATCATAATCGATAATTTAAAACAAAAACATTTCAAAAAAAATAATTCTTTATGGAAAAGATTTAATAAAAATGTTGCATTAAGGAAGGATTTTAAGATATAATGTAGAAAAATAAAGAAGGAAAAACTTTTTAGTAAGGGAAGATGAAATTACATATGAAAAAGATCAACAAAAGAAGTGTGTTAAAAATAAGTTTGATTATATTTTTTATAATTTATATTATGTTAATATTTATAAAACAACAACATACTTTAAATTCATATAAAAATGAGAAAACTTATATAACAAGTAAAATAAGTGAACAGAAAGATTATAAAAAGGAATTAGCAGATAAAAAAGATAATGTTAATTCAAAAGAATATATTGAACAAGTTGCAAGAGAAAAACTTAATATGTATATGCCAAATGAAAGAGTGTATATAGATGTGGGAAATTAATATCCCTAAAAATTCTTTTTAGGGATTCTTATATTTTAATTCAAATTATTACTTGATTTCTTAGAAAATCCAAGAACATATAAATTTAATAATTGAAATAGGAGGAATAGAACTATGGACTTAAATGACTTTACACTTACAGAATTACGTGAGTTAGCAAAAAATAAGGGAATCAAAAGTTGTACAAAATATAAAAAGGAGGAATTAATTATTTTACTAAATGATGGAAAATTAAAGAATAATGAAGAAGCCTCAAAAGAAGAAAAAAACAATAATACAACTTACAAAATAACAAATGAAGATGATAAAATCGTGGAAGGAATACTAGAGGTTTTACCCGATGGATACGGATTTTTAAGAGGCGAAAATTATTTGTCAACACCAGAAGATGTATACATATCACCTGTCCAAATAAGAAGATTTAAATTAGATACAGGTGATAAAATAAAAGGTATATCTAGAATGGCAAAAGAAGGAGAAAAATTCCCATCATTAATTTTTGTTGGAGAAGTTAATGGAGAAGCTCCTGAAGTTGCATATAGAAGAACAAAATTTGATGATTTAATACCAATTTATCCTACTGAAAGGATGCATTTAGAAACAAAACCAAATGAATATGCAATGAGAATAATAGACTTAATGAGTCCAATAGGAAAAGGCCAAAGAGGTATGATTGTTGCACCACCAAAAGTTGGTAAAACAACACTTATAAAAAAAGTTGCTAATAGTATAACTCAAAATAATCCTGAAGTAGAACTAATTGTACTACTAATAGATGAAAGACCTGAAGAAGTTACAGATATGAGACGTTCTATAAATGGAGATGTTATAGCTTCTACATTTGATGAAATGCCTGAGCATCATGTTAAAGTTGCAGAAATGGTTTTAGAAAGATCAAAAAGACTAGTAGAACAAGGAAAAGATGTTGTAATTTTATTAGATAGTATTACAAGACTTGCAAGAGCATACAACCTTGTTGTTCCTTCATCTGGAAGAACATTATCAGGTGGTTTTGATCCAGGAGCATTACATAAACCTAAAAAATTCTTCGGAGCTGCAAGAAATATTGAATTTGGTGGTAGCTTAACAATTCTTGCTTCTGCGTTAGTTGAAACAGGAAGTAGAATGGATGATGTTATATTTGAAGAATTTAAAGGAACAGGAAATATGGAAGTACACTTAGATAGAAAGCTATCAGAAAAACGTATTTTCCCTGCAATAGATATAAATAAATCTGGAACAAGAAGAGATGACTTATTACTATCTGCAAAAGAAAAAGAAACCGTAGATGCTTTAAGAAAAGCATTAAATAATTTACCTGTTGCAGATGTAACAGAACAATTAATTACTCACATGGTTCAAACTAAAAATAATGAAGAATTTTTAGAAAAAATGGATCAATTTTTAAAAAATTACAAATAAAAATTATTTAAAGAGAAGTTTATGTTTTTACAATATAAATTTCTCTTTTTTACTATAAACTATTTACTTTGCTTAACATAATTGATAAAATATAGATATGCAAATTTTGTATAAATATTTTTAAGGAGGATTTAGTAGTTTATTTTTAAAACTTTTAATCATTCAGTATGAAAGGAGACAACTTATGGAAGGAGCTCGATTAAAGAATTACGCTGATATTATGTCTTATAACAAAGAAGTTACGGGATCTTGCAATCTTGCTGTTATCAAATATGATGATGGATTAACTATTAAGGGAATTGTAGACTGTGGTTTATTTCAGGAACGGGAATATGCAGATTTAAATAAAAAACTTCCGTTTAATGCAAATGAACTCGATTTTGTTTTAGTCACACATAATCATGTAGACCATACAGGTAGATTGCCTTTCTTAATTAAAAAAGGTTATACCAAAAATATTTACATGACATATGTAACTGAAAATCTTATTCCACTTGCTATGGAAGATAGTTTAAAAGTATTGAAAAATCTCGCTAAGAGAAACAATGAAGAACCTTTGTACTCCATGCAAGATAAAGATACTATGCTTAGTAATATAATTGGCTGTAAATTCAATCGTGAAGTTTGGGTTAATCCGTATGTGAAAGCAACATTTCTCAGTAATGGTCATTTACCAGGTGCAGCTTTAATTCTTGTTCAGGCAATAAGGGAAGGATATGAAGATATTAATATTCTATTTACTGGCGATTATAATTCGAAAAATGTGTTTTTCGATGTTGAACCAGTTCCTGAATATATCAAAAAATTACCGCTTACAGTTGTTCAAGAATCAACATATGGGAATATGGACTCAAGTCAAATAGAAGAATGTTTTGAAAAGAATGTTCTCGAAGCCGTATCTGAAAACAAGAGTATTGTTATTCCTGTTTTTTCTCTTGGTAGAGCACAAGAAATTTTACACATTTTAAGTGAATGGCAGAAAAATAACAAGCTTTCAACTAAGGTACCTATCTATTTTGATGGTAAGTTAGCAATACGGTATACTGATTTGTTTTTAAGGGGATCAATTCAAATTAAAGAAAGAATTCGGAATTCTATTATTCCTAAAAATCTTAAGTATGTTGAAGATAAACAAATGAGAATGAGATTATTGGAAGACAGTAAAGAAAGCAAAATAATTTTAACTACTTCTGGTATGGGAACTTATGGACCAGCTCAAACTTATTTACCAAGATATTTAGGTAGAGAAGATTGTTTAATCCAGTTTACTGGATATACTGCGGAAGGAACACTAGGAGAGCGCATTAAGAGTGCTGAAATTGGAGATATTATTAATATTGCAGGAGTTTTAGTTGAGAAGAAAGCTAGAGTTGAATATACAACAGAGTTTTCAGCTCATGCTAAAGCAGATGAAATGATTTATTTTTTAAATCAATTTACCAATTTAAGATTAGTACTTGTAAATCATGGTGAAACTCAAGTAAAAAATGAGTTTGCAAAAAGAATTATGAAAAGTGTTAACACAAAAGCAACAGGAATCCTTGGAGAGCAGTTCTTTAGAATTGATCCATATGGATTTGTAAAATCAATAAATACTAAATTCAACTAATAAAAAATATTTACGAACTAGAGGGGCATATTATGCCTCTCTTTTTATGTTGACATAATTGAATAAAAATGATAAAATATTCTCGAAACTTTTTTTAAATTACAGCAAAGGAGGGTTCATTATGACGAAAAAAGATTTAAATTTTTTGGTGGAAGTTCACATTCCAAAATCAGAAGGAGATGACATAGTTTTTTTTGTTACATTAGGACAGCTACATGATGCAATAGTAGCACATCCATCAGGAAACATTATTTTTAGAATTGGAGATGAATTGTTGCCAATTGAAAGAAGCAAAGTTATTGAAATTTATAATTTAGCTAAGCAGCAGTTAATCAGTGCTAAAAGCACAGTTCCTGTACGGTTAAAAGAATATTTGATTGATGTATCATCAAGTAAGAAGAGTGCACAGGCAGAAAAAATTTCTTCAAGAGATGAGGAAATTGAAAAGTTGTGGTCATGTATGTTGTTAAAGCAGAAAAGCAATGCAATTCTTGTTGGCGAACATGGTGTTGGAAAAACAACAATGCTTCTTGAAGTTGTTCGGCAGTTAAAAACAGGTGAAGCACCAAGTCAAATTGCCTCTTACAAAATTATTCAGTTGAATACTTCAAAATTGTTGAAAATCAGGTCTGACTTTAGTATGAAACGTGTAATATCAGCAATTATAACGTATTTAAATGAAAACAAAAACAATATCATACTTTATGTTGATGATTTACTTGCAATGAAGTATGATATCTATTTGGCACAGCTACTCATTCTTATTTTAAAGAAGCTTAATATAAAATTTATTGCTTCTATTACGTATAAAAACTATAAAGATTACTTTAAAGAAGATGACACGATTTGCAAATACTTAAATCGTATTTATTTGGATGAGCCAGACATTGAAGACATTTACGATATCATTTTGAGTAAAGTCTTAAAGCTTCAGAAGAGATACGGAGTTACAATCTCAGAAGAAATGATTAATTTTGCAATTTTAACAGGATACCATCTTTCAAGTTCAAATTCAGCAAATCCTGAAAGTACCATTGATGTAATTAATTTCGCATTTGCGGATGCAAAAAGGAATAACAGTAAAGAAATTTGCAAAAAAAATATTTTAGGATACTATTTTATTAACTTCAAACTTGAGAAAAAAGCTGAAAGTACAGAAAAGATAATAACTGCATATCATGAGGTAGGCCATTACCTTGTAACAAGGTACTCTAAAAATCTCCGTTCTTATAAGAATGCATTTGTTTCGATACTTCCTTTTGAAAATGCTTTAGGATTAACGGCTTCGTATGAGGTGATTGGAAAACAATTAACATTTGATAAGGAATTCTTTATTGATGAGATTGCAAACGCACTTGGAGGCAGAGTAGGAGAGGAAATGTACACAAACAAATATAGTTCAGGTGCTCTTGGTGACTTAAACATGGCAAGTGAAATGGCAGCACAGGTTATAATGTACTATGGCTTATCTAGTAGAGAAGATGATAAAAACAAGTGTTACATCGCTGGTGAAATGCATGAGCTTCTTACTGATGAGATAAAGAATGAAATTAATAATGAGGTAACAGAATTAATTAAAGAAGGATATGACAGAGCAACAAAGATAATTCATGAACATAAAGAATTACATGAAAAAATTGTCTCAAAGCTTCTTGAAGAAAGAGTTCTCATGGGAACAGAACTCGATGAGATTTGCAAAGAATTTGAAGAAAGCCAAAAAAATGAAACATGTGAAAAAGAGGAAAAACAGAAGTAAAATCTATTTCATCATGATGAAATAAGTATTCTTCTATAAAAGAATACTTAAAACTTCTAAACCAAAGGTGCAATTAATTTTGTACCTTTTTATAATGAAAATCTAAAAAAGCATACCAAATATGACCAGCTAAATATTTTTTTCATATTTTATGATATAATATCAACAAAAATATATAATATTTATAAATGGAGGAATGGATGGAATATAATGAAAAAAAAGCAAAGAGTATAGGAGAACACAATATATTTAAATATGCTACAAAAGAATTATCACAAGATGCCTTTCTATGTTGGCTTCTTAGCTGGTACAATATTGATGAGAATGAAGATGAAGAAGTTAATAAATTAAAGGAGATTGCTATAAAGTTTTTAGAAATTATATTAGGCAAAGATGATAATTTAAGAAATAATGAATATAAAATTGAGATAAAAAGGCAGTATAAAAAAATTGATGTATTAATTTTACTCAAAAATAAAGATAATATACAAGATAATGAATATGAAAAAGCAATTATAATTGAAGATAAAATTTTTTCTAGTGAACATGATAATCAAATTTGTAAATATATAAAAAGTGTAATTGATGATAAAACAATAATAACCAATAATGTTATTATTGTATATTTCAAAATGATACCAGATAAAGAATTTAGAGATTTTATTAATAATCCTAGTAGAAATATAAAAGAAAAGGTTCAAACATATTGCAAAGAAAAATATAAAAATACATATGACAAAATAATAGAAAAAATGTCAATTAACTTGACTGGCATTGCCTTAGAAGAAGTTTTATCAAAAAATAATAAAAAGATAGATACAAATCTATATAAAATAATAAATGACTATACGGGTAAAAGCGAAATATTAAAATCTTATAAAGAATATATAAATAAATTTCAAAGTAATATTAATAACTATAAAGCAATACAATTTTCAGATTGGAAAAATAATAGAGAAATTTTTTATAAATTTGAAAATGTGTTAAATAAAGAAGTAGATAAAAAAGCAAAGGTTGTTATAGTAGGGGGGACATACATTGATTTATGCGAAATTAATTTAAAAGATGAAATTCAAGGAAGAAAATTAAAAATAAATAAATTATATTTAGCATTAAATTTTATGAAAGAAGGGCAACAATACATAGACATTAGAGGTAAACAAATAACTGGATATGGCACAAAAGATAAAAAAATATTAGATACATTAAAAAAAGAGAAGAAAGAATTATATGATATATTAAGTAGTAAAATAAAAGAACATAAAATATTAGAAAAATATCCAGTCGAAATAGGAAATTTTAACAGTAGTCATCCTAGAAAAGATTATAAAGTTGAAACAGAATTAGATTATATACAAAGTAAAGATAATTTCAAACAAAAAGAAAATACTATAGGGATATTATCTATAAACTTAAAAAAGAATACTATAAAAGATACAAAACTATTAGAACTATTTAAAGATTTAAATGAAATATTAGAATATTATAAAGCATAAAATTAAATATTTTACTAATTAAGAATATAAAGCATCTACTAAACAGTAGATGCTTTTTTATTTTTCTTTTACAAGTATAAGTGGGGGGATTGGATTTTATATACATTTAATTTTAAATATATGACATTGCACAAAATCAAAGTTTTGTGCAAAAAGGAGTAGGAACAAAATATAAAACCATACATATATGGTCCTACCCGCAAAATCTTGCAATTCCTTGCTA